>NZ_JBEXCW010000070.1:0-45020 GCF_040605435.1 Streptomyces sp. NPDC005574 | reverse complement strand
GCCCGGCCCGCGGGCCGGGCACCCCCGGGCGGGGGCTCAGGAGTGCCGCAGCGGCGTCGCAGCGGTCTCGCAGACGGGGGAAAGGACTCTCTCAGGTGAGAGCCAGTACGTACGCCACCGCTGCCGCCGCCGAGGCGACGGTCCGTATGTGGTTCCACCTCGTCCACTCGCGCACATACCGCGGCCAGTACGCGGCCGCCTCCTCGCTGTCGGGGTCAAGCCCGAGCAACACGTCGTTGCGCGGCACGTGCGCCGCCCTGGTCACCGCGAAGGAACCCGCCAGATACAGGACGCTGCCCACGACCAGCTCCACGGCTCCCCGCTCCGGCCACACCACGAACGTCACCACCGCGATCACCGCGCACACCACCGCCGACCCGAGGAACACGATCATGAAGGGGGGACGTACCGCGGCCACGTTGATCCCGTTCATCGCGGCCACCCCCCGCGCCGGCGGCAGTGCGGCCAGCCCCCTCATCACGAAGGTCGAGAACGCACAGAACACCCCGGCCACCAGGGCGGTCCCGAGCACACCCAGCACCGTCAGAGCGAAATACGGTCCATCGATCACGCCGGCCTCAACTCCCGCATCCGGCCGGACTCTTGCCCGGCACCACCTGCCACCATCTGAGAACCCCCGCACGAGCAGACCGCCCACGGCCGAGCCACGCGGATCATGCGCGAACGCCCCATGGCGCCGGTGATGCGCGAACCCCCCATCGCGCCGGTCCTGCTCGAACACCTCGTCCCGCGTGGACGTGCGCGCGCACGACCAGCGGACTCACGCCGCTCACCAGCTGCTCACCCGACGGCCGCCTCATGCTCCGTCCCACCACCCTGCGCCTCCGTTCCACGACCCCGCGTCCCCTCTTCGCGGTCCCACGCCTCCGCCTCGCCGTCTTGTTCCGTCTCCGCGGTCCGCCATCCCCGCAGTGTCCGCTCCGCGGCCGGCGCGATCCGCCGCCGCGCCTCGTGCCGGGGCACCCCGCCCATCAGCAGGTCGTCGTACGGCGTGTCCACATGCCGTACGGACGCAGCGACCGCCGAGGTCACCGCGCCCTCGGACAGCGCCCGTCCCGCCGCGCTGCGGCCCACGCGCCCGCTGCCCCGCACCGAGGCGTGTGCAGCGATCTCGTCGGCCCGGTCCGCCGGGCATCCGGGGAAGAGCCGCCGGATCTCCGCCGCGAACGCCCGCGTGAACCGCACGTCCTCGGCGGCCCGCCGCCGCGCGTCGCGCACCCGGCGCCGCCGCCGTGCCTCCGCGTCCGCGAGACACCGCCGCTCGGCTCGGGCGAGCCCCGCCTCCTCGACCAGGACGCCCTGCCGCTCGTATCTGCTCCTGCGCCGGTTGAACCGCACCACCACCGCCGACAGTGCGCTCTCCTCCCGCGACCGGCGGGTCAGGGCCGTGTCACCGCGCGGCACGAACACGAGGTGCCCCAGGTCGGCACAGTCCAGGCACCGGGGCACTCCGTCCTCCAGTACCAGCATCGGCAGGGGCCCGCCGCCGCACTCCGCGCAGTGCCGTCTCCGCAGCGGCTGCACGACGAGAAGCCCGCGGTGCGGCGAGGAGGTCACAGGAGACGCCATACCTGTTCCCTTCCCCGCGCGGCGGCCGGAGCTACGGGCATCGCGGCGGGTCGCCGGCGTCAGCGCCGGGTCCGTGCCGGTGCCGGCGTCCGTGTCCCCGCGCCTGTCGCGCGTCTCGGGGCGGAACGCGGCCCCGCCTGCCCCTGCCGCATCATGGGGCGTGTGCGACTCGAAGCGATCACCTGGGACCGGCTCGGCGACCTCCTGGCCGAGCGGCTGCTCGACCTGAAGCCGGCCGACGGCAGCCCCTGGCCCCGCATCGCGTTCGACGGCGCCCCGGCCGCCCGTCCGGGAGACCTCGCCGAGCGGGTCGCGGAGGCCCTGCGCGTACGCGGCCGCCCCTCGCTCGTCGTCGGAACCGAGGGCTTCCTGCGCCCCGCCTCGGTCCGCCTGGAGTACGGCCGCCACGACGTGGAGGCCTACTACAACGGCTGGTTCGACACCGGCGCCCTGTGGCGCGAGGTCTTCGGCCCCCTCGAACCCGACGGTGACGGCCGCGTCCTGCCCGACCTGTGGGACCCGGTCACCGACCGTGCCACCCGCAGCCCCTACGTCCAACTCCCGCCCGGTGGCTTCCTCCTGCTCCACGGTCCCCTCCTGCTGCGCCACTGGTTCCCCTTCGACCTGAGCGTGCACCTCCTCCTCTCACCCGGTGCCCTGCGCCGCCGTACCCCCGAGGGCGAGCACTGGACGCTTCCGGCCTTCGCGACCTACGACGACGAGACGGACCCGGCCGGCGCCGCCGACGTCCTGGTGCGAGCGGACGATCCGCGCCATCCGGCGTGGAGCGGCTGACCCGGGCAGACGAGGTCCTGCCACGCGCCGTGCGGTGCCCGCCCGGGCGCCCGGGTGCGTACTCCGGGGCGTACGGCGAGAATGAAGGGCGCCGGTATCCGCGGCGCGCCCGGCGCCGCCTCGGCCCGCCCGGCCCCACTCCGCGCCGCGTGGCCACCGGAGTCTGGAGGTACGCCATGACCACCGCCGCAGACATCATGCACCGTGGTGCCCAGTGGATCCCCGCCCACGAGACCCTGGACCGCGCCGCCCAGTTGATGCGCGAACTGAACGTCGGAGCCCTGCCCATCAGCGACCAGGACGAACGGCTCTGCGGCATCCTCACCGACCGGGACATCGTCGTCGGCTGCGTCGCCATGGGCCACGACCCCGCCCGGGTCACCGCGGGCGAGATGGCCAAGGGCACCCCGCGCTGGATCGACGCGGGCGCGGACGTCGGCGACGTGCTGCGCGAGATGCAGGAGCACCAGATCCGACGGCTCCCCGTCATCGAGGACAAGCGCCTGGTCGGCATGATCAGCGAGGCCGACCTCGCCCGGCACCTGACGGAGGACCAGCTCGCGGCCTGGGCCGAGAACGTCTACGCCGTGCCCCGCGGCCGCACCTGACCCGGCCGCCCCACACCCCGCGGGCCCATGCTCCTTCCGCTCCCCGGCCCAGCCTGCGCGCCCCGGTCCGCCTGACCGTTCCGGGCGTCGGTCAGAGCCAGCCGTTGTGCCGGAACCCGCGGTACAGCACCAGGCACGCCAGGGATATGACCCCCATCATCAGTCCGTAGCCGAACCGCCAGTGCAGCTCCGGCATGTGGTCGAAGTTCATGCCGTACACCCCGCAGACCATGGTCGGCACGGCGATCACCGCGGCCCAGGCCGTGATCTTCCGCATGTCCTCGTTCTGTGCGACCGTCACCTGCGCGAGGTGCGCCTGCAGGATCGAGTTGAGCAACTCGTCGAAGGCGGCGATCTGTTCCTTGGCCCTGTGCAGGTGGTCCGAGACGTCGCGGAAGTACGCCTGTATCTCGGGACCGACCACCTGTATCGGCCGGGTGGCGAGATCCTCCAGCGGACGCCCGAGGGGGACCACCGCCCTTTTCAGCTCCAGGAGTTCACGCTTCAGCTGGTAGATGCGTCCCGGGTCGGCCCGCGCGCCGTTCTCCGCGAACACGTCCGTCTCGACCTGGTCGATGTCCTCCTGGACCGAGTCGACGACGCTCAGGTAGTCGTCGACCACGTGGTCCGCGATGGCGTGCAGCACCGCCGCCGGGCCCTTGGCGAGCTGCCCGGCATTCGACTCCAGCTCCTCCCGCAGCGGACCGAGCGACCCGTGCCGGCCGTGGCGCACCGTCACCACGAAGTCCCGGCCGACGAACACCATGATCTCCCCGGTGTCGACCACCTCACTGGTCGCTGTGAGCTCCTCGTGCTCGACGTAGCAGACGGTCTTGAACACCGCGAACAGTGTTTCGCCGTAGCGCTCCACCTTCGGCCGCTGATGGGCCTCGACGGCGTCCTCGACCGCCAGCGGGTGGAGGTCGAACAGCTCGGCGATGCCCGCGAACTCGCGGTCCGTCGGTTCGTGGAGGCCGAGCCAGACGAAACCGTCACGATGCTTGCGCACCCGCTCCACTGCGTCGACCAGATCGGTGCCCGCGGGAATCCGGACACCGTCCCGGTAGGTCACGCAGTTGACCACGGACGTACCCAACGGGGACCGGGCCGGGTGGCTCAGGTCGACGCGCGGGCGCCGCCTGGCCAGCCGTGCCACTCTGCGGAGGCCGCCCACCCTGCCGAGGCCGGTCACCTTCCGCAAGTTCCCTGCCATGGACATCCGGATCTCCTCGCGTGGATCCCCCTGCGCCGTGTTCCCGCGCCCTGGCGGGCAAGTCTGCCAGGTCGGCGAGAAGCCCGTGGAAGCCTGTGGGAACGTGACGTTCCGCTTGGTTCCCGGCTGTGGACAACGGGACTTCGCGCCGCGAGCCGCAGGACCGGAAAGGACGGTGGGTGAGATCTCGACGCCGTCGAGCGTGGGCCGCTTCGGACAAGCCGTGCAACTGGGATGATCGCGGCATGACGCGATCAGACCGGTACCTCCTCGACAACCGGCAGTCCGAGGCGGGCGAGCGTTTCGACGCCTTCGCCACCGTCTTCGACCCCACGACGTTCCGGCACCTCGAAGCGCTGGGCGTCGGACCGGGCTGGCGCTGCTGGGAGGTGGGCGCCGGCGGCACCTCGGTGGTGTCCTGGCTGGCCAAGAAGGTCGGGCCGACCGGCCGGGTCCTCGCGACCGACATCGACATCTCCAGAGTCGCCCCGGTGGGACGGCCGCCGGTCGAGGTCCAGGTCCACGACGTGGGGGCGCAGGAGGCGCCGGAGGACGGGTTCGACCTGGTGCACGCCCGGCTCGTCCTCGTTCACGTGCGGGAACGCGACGCGGCGTTGCGGTCCATGGTCAAGGCCCTGCGCCCCGGCGGCCGGCTCCTCGTGGAGGACGGCGACCCCGCCCTGCAGCCACTGCTCTGCCCCGAGGAGTACGGCCCCGAGCAGCAGTTGGCGAACCGGCTCCGGCACGGCTTCCGCGAACTGCTCGCCGAGCGGGGCGCCGACCTCTCCTACGGTCGCCGGCTGCCGCGCCTGCTGCGCGAGGCCGGTCTGCTCCGGGTGGAGGCCGACGCCTACTTCCCCCTCGCCTCACCCGCCTGCACCGCCCTGGAATCCGCCACCGTCCGTCAGATCCGCGACCGGCTCGTCGCCACGGGCCGCGCCACGGACGAGGACGTCGACCGCCATCTGGCGAACATCGCGTCCGGCACGATGGAACTGGCCACCGCGCCCATGATCTCCGCGTGGGGGCGCAAGGCGTAACCCCACGACGGACCTCGAACGAGGGCGGATGCCACCCCGGCCGCCGTCCGCGGCTCGCCGGAGCGACCGGCGCCCCGGATGCCCGGCACGCCCAGGCGCACGAGGCCGCCCCGAACGCCCTGGCCCGCGACGCCAAGCGAACGTCACTCCGCTGCGGGGGGTGGTCTGCCGCCCACCCGCTGCACGGCCAGCGCTCCCGCCCGGCACCCCTCGCGTGCCGCGTCCTCAGCGGTGGCGCCCGCGAGGAGGCTGGCCAGGAACGCGCCCGTGAAGGCGTCACCGGCTCCCGTCGTGTCGCAGGGGGTCACCGGTACGGCGGGGACACGGGCCCGCACGGCGCCGGAGCGGGCGATCAACGCACCGTCCGCCCCCTGCTTGACCACCACCAGCGGGACCTGGCGGCTGAGCTTGGCCGCCGCGTCCGCCGGATCGGCCAGCCCGGTCAGCAGACACGCCTCGTCCCGACTCGGCAGCAACACACTCACCCCCTCGGTGAGCGCCAGGAACCGGTCGACGCCCAACTGCTCCAGGAAGCCGGCCGACGCGGGATCGAGGCTCACCGGCACGCCCCGCGCGCGTGCGGACGCGACGGCGACCGCCACCAGCGCCCGGCTCGGTTCGGAGAACAGGAGGTAGCCCGACAGATGCAGTCGTACGACGCCGTCCAGCAGCGCGTCCGACCAGTCGTCGGGGTCGAGGCGCAGGGAGGCCCCGCTGTCGGTGAGAAAGGTCCGCTCCGCCGCGGCGCCCGAGTCGACCAGACATATCACCGTGCCGGTCGGCGCCAGCGGATCGACGACGAGCCGGGACCGCACTCCACAGGCCGTCAGCTCCCGCTCGTGCCAGCCGGCCGTGTCCGCGCCGACCCGGCCGAGCAGGCGTACCTCGGCGCCCCGACGGGCGGCCCAGCAGGCCACGTTGGCACCAGCGCCGCCGGGCAGGGTCCGGATCGCGGAGGCCGTGTCCGTACCCGGTGCGAGGGGCCCCCGGTGCCGGGCCACGACGTCCGTGATCACGTCTCCCACGACCAGCAGGGCGCCGGCCGGCCCGTCGGTCACGCCGCGGCCCAGGCCGCCGCGATCCGTGCGGCCAGCCTCACGTTGCCGCGCACCGCCGCCAGGTTGGCGCTCAGCGAGGCGCCGTCGGTGTGGCGCACCAGGTAGTCCAGCAGGAACGGGGTGACCGCCTGACCGGTGACACCCCGCTCCTCGCAGGAGTGCAGGGCGTCCGCGAGCACGCGCGCGTGCAGCTCCGGGTCGAGCTGCTCCTCCGCGGGCACCGGATGGGCGACGATCAGCGCCGACTCGTGCACGTCCAGGGCGTCCTGGGCACGCATGACGGCCGCCACCTGCTGTGGGCTGTCCAGCGTCCAGTCCACGGGGTGGCCCGAGTCGGACAGATAGAAGCCGGGGAACCGGTCCGTGCCGTATCCGGCCACGGCGACCCCCAGCGTCTCCAGTCGCTGCAGGGTCGCCGGCACGTCGAGGATCGACTTCACGCCCGCGCACACCACGGTGATGCGCGTACGCGCAAGCAGACCGAGGTCGGCCGACTCGTCCTGCGTGAGCGTCCACTCCCGGTGCACACCGCCGAGCCCGCCGGTGGCGAACACCCGGACCCCCGCCAGGGCCGCCAGCTGGGCCGTCGCCGACACCGTGGTCGCCCCGCTCACCCCCGAGGCCACGGCGAGCGGCAGGTCGCGGTGGCCCAGCTTGCGGATGCCGTCCTCGTTGGCGACCCGCTCCAGCTGATCCTTGTCGAGACCCACGTGAGGCCGTCCGTCCAGCACGGCGATCGTCGCGGGCACCGCGCCCTCGCGTCGTACGACGTCCTCCAGCTCCAGCGCCACCTGCAGGTTGCGCGGGCGTGGCAGCCCGTGCGCGATGATCGTGGACTCCAGGGCCACCACGGGTCGACGCGCGTCGACCGCGTCCCGCACCTCTTCCGACACCCTCAGCACCACGCGCCTGCCTCCTGTCCGTCGGTCTTCTCTCATCTCTGGCGGGCGGCGCGCCCGGCCAAACCCTTGCGGCCGGTGGAGCAGGACACCAGCCTGGTGGCCATGACGGACAACACGACTCGTCTCGACCACATCGTCCTCTGGGTCCGCGATCCGGTGGCCTCGGCCGACTTCTACGAGAAGACGGTCGGCATGGAACCTCTGAGGATCACCGAGTTCGCCGCGGGACAGACGTCCTTCCCCTCCGTACGACTCAACGAGGAGACCATCTTCGACCTCGCGCCCCTGTCCCTCGCGGAAGGCATGAACATGCTCCCGGGTGCCGGGGACAGCGCCGGCCATGCCGTGAACCACGTCTGCCTCGCCCTGCGCGAGGACGCCTTCGACGCGCTGCGCAGCCGCCTGGAGGAGCGGGCCGTCCCGGTGTCCGACCTCTCCTACGACTCCTACGGCGCCCGGGGCCTGGCCAGGCGCAGCTTCTACTTCCGGGACCCCGACGGGAACGTCTTCGAGGCGCGGCACTACGCCTAGCGCACCCACGGGTCCGCGCGCAGTCCGGCGCGAGCAGCGCGGCCGCGACGACGCGTGCGCGGACCCGAGGTGCCCGGCTCCTGGACTCCCGCACTCCTGGAAGAGGCTCCTGGACCCCCGCACTCCTAGAAGAGCGGCTCCGGCAGGACGCCCTCCAGTGCGAGCAGCTTCCGCTTGGTCTCCAGACCGCCCCCGAAGCCCCCGATGCCCCCGTCGCGCTCGACGACCCGGTGGCAGGGCACCACGACCGGCAGCGGGTTGGAACCCATCGCCGTCCCCACCGCCTGGGCCGCACCCGGCTGGCCGACGCGCCCGGCGAGATCGCCGTACCCCACGACCGTGCCGTACGACACCCCGGACGCGAGTTCCCGCAGCACCTGCCGGTTGAAGCCGGATATCAGCGACCAGTCCAGCGGCAGCTCGAAGTCACGGCGCCTGCCCGCGAAGTACGCCTGGAGCTGGTCCGCCGCCTCGGCGAGCACCGGGGAGCCGGGCGCCTCGACGGGCTCGCGGCCCAGCCGGGAGGCCAGCCGGTCGAGCGCCCGGTCACGCACCGCCTCGGTGGCGTGGAACACGACGTTGACCAGCCCCTCCGGGGTCGCGGCCAGCAACAGGGGACCGATGCCGGTGTCGACGACGGTCCACACGACCCGCTGCTCGTACTGCCGATGGCTGTCCATGCGCCCACCGTACGGCCCGCCACTGACAACGCCCGGAGAGCGCGGTGGCACCCTCGGGGGGCCGGGGCGGGCTCACCATCCGCGCAACGCCCTCGGGAACCCGGGGCGGCTTTCACCATCCGCGCAACGCGCCCCGCACCACGTCGGGCCGGTTGGTGATGACCCCGTCGACGCCGTCCCCGGAGGCCCGCAGCGCGGTCGGCGCGTCGTCGACGGTCCAGGTGAAGACTTCCAGTGGCCGGCCGTGCGGTCCGGTGAGGGCGTGGACCGCGGCGACGTAGTCGCGGGACACGGAGGCGTACGACGGGTTGATCCGGTCGGTGAACGCCGCGTACGCGGGCAGTCGCGCGGGTGCCGGAGCGCCGAGGAAGGCGGTGGTCACGGCCGGTTTCAGAGCGTGCACCGTCCCGATGCTGTCCGCGCTGAAGCTCTGCACGACCAGCCGGCCTTCGACATGCCGCCGGTCGAGCCAGCCCTCGTTGCCGAGCAGCTTGAGGGTCTCGCGTTCGATGCCGGGGTACAGCTCCGGGTTCTTGATCTCCAGAAGCAGCTTCTGGTGGTTGTGCTCCACGCGGCGCATGTACTGCTCCAGGGTCGGCACGCGCGCGCCCGCGTAGGCCGGGCCGAACCAGCTCCCCGCGTCCAGGCGGGCGATGTCGGCGGCGGTGAAGTCCCTCACTTTCCATGGCGCCCGCCCGGGGAACACCTCCTCGGCGTCGGTGGTGCGCCGGAGCGTGTCGTCGTGGATGACGACGAGGGTCCCGTCCTTGGTGCGCTGGACGTCGTTCTCGACCCAGGCGATGCCCATCCGGGCCGCCCCGTCGACGGCGGCCAGGGTGTTCTCGGGCGCGTACGCGGAGGCACCGCGGTGGGCGATCACCCCGGGGCGGGCGAACTCCCCGGGGCGGCGGTCGCCGACCTCGTGGGCCAGGGCGCCGGAGGCGGGCAGCAGGAGGGCGACGGCCCCCAGGAGCGCGGTGGTCGTGGCGGCAACGGCGCGCGCGTGCATGCGTGCTCCTCGCGTCGGAATATCACGGACAGCTTCACTGTGACAGCACAAGGTCACCATAAGGCGGGCGCAGAATGGCCACAGACCTCATGGGGCCGCTCCAACTCCGCTCACCGGTGCCGCACAAGTGGGGTAAGGACGTGTTTCTTTGCCTGAAAATCGTTCGACCATTCCGGTGGCAGTCATACTCTCTGCCTCGGCCCTGACCGCCCGGGCGGTCCTGGGAAGAGGCGCAATTCAGAGATTCCGGGACGGAACAAGGCGGAAGGGTGGCCGCGCATGCAAGGCACGGTCGACGGCTTCAGTTACGGGCTCGTCACACCGCTGGTGGCCTACTTCATGGCCTGCCTCGGCGGGGCCCTCGGCCTGCGCTGCACCACCAGATCCATGCTCGTCACCCACTCCTGGCGGCCCGGCTGGCTCGCTCTGGGATCGGCGGCGATCGGCTCCGGCATATGGACCATGCACTTCGTCGCGATGATGGGGTTCACGGTCAGGGAGGCGCCGATCCACTACGACAAGCCGACGACCTACGCGAGCCTCGGCGTCGCCATCGTGATGGTGGGCGTCGGGATATTCATCGTCGGCTACCGCGGCGCCAGGGGGACGGCGCTCTTCACCGGGGGCACCATCACCGGCCTCGGCGTGGCGTCGATGCACTACCTGGGCATGGCCGGCATGCGCCTCAACGGGAAGCTGGAGTACAACACCCTCACCGTGGGCGCGTCCGTCGTCATCGCCGTCGTCGCGGCCACCGCCGCACTGTGGGCCGCCGGCCAGGTCAGAGGGTTCGCGTGGAGCGTGGGCGCGAGCCTCGTCATGGGGCTCGCCGTCAGCGGCATGCACTACACCGGGATGGCCGCGCTCAGCGTCCATCTGCACGGCACGGCCGAGCCCGGCTCGGGGGACTCGCACGCGAGCCTGCTCGCCCCCATGCTCATCGGCCCGCTCGCCTTCCTGCTCCTGGCGGGTGTCGTGGTCATGTTCGACCCGCTGATGGTGATGGGGAAGCCCGACTGGAGGCCGGTGGAGAACAAGCCCGGCGTCCCCGCACGCAGCGCCGTCCGGCATCCCCACGCCCACTCCGCGCCGCTCTCCCGCCAGGCCGGGCAACACGACCACAGCAGCGCCCGCACCCCGCAGAACCGCTGATCCGTCCGCGTTGTCAGTGGCGGGTCGTACGGTTGACATCATGCGGCCCGTTTCCAACATCGAACGCACGGTGGCGCCCTTCGAGGTCGTCAGCCCCTACCAGCCCAGCGGCGACCAGCCGCAGGCCATCACCGAGCTCGCCCGGCGCATCGAGGCGGGCGAGAAGGACGTCGTCCTGCTCGGCGCCACCGGCACCGGCAAGTCCGCCACCACCGCGTGGATGATCGAGAAGCTCCAGCGCCCCACCCTCGTGATGGCGCCGAACAAGACGTTGGCCGCCCAGCTGGCGAACGAGTTCCGGGAACTCCTCCCCAACAACGCCGTCGAGTACTTCGTCTCGTACTACGACTACTACCAGCCCGAGGCCTACGTCCCCCAGTCGGACACCTACATCGAGAAGGACTCCTCGATCAACGAGGAGGTGGAGCGCCTGCGCCACTCCGCGACCAACTCGCTGCTCACCCGCCGCGACGTCATCGTGGTCGCCTCCGTCTCCTGCATCTACGGCCTCGGCACCCCCCAGGAGTACGTGGACCGCATGGTCCCGCTCAAGGTCGGCGAGGAGTTCGACCGGGACCAGCTGCTGCGCCGCTTCGTCGACATCCAGTACACGCGCAACGACACCGCGTTCACCCGCGGCACCTTCCGCGTCCGCGGCGACACCATCGAGATCTTCCCGGTCTACGAGGAGCTCGCCGTCCGCATCGAGATGTTCGGCGACGAGATCGAGGCGCTGTCCACGCTCCACCCCCTCACCGGCGAGATCATCAGCGACGACCAGCAGCTGTACGTCTTCCCGGCCTCCCACTACGTCGCCGGCCCCGAGCGTCTGGAGCGGGCCGTGAACGACATCGAGAAGGAGCTCGGGGAGCGCCTCGCCGAGATGGACAAGCAGGGCAAACTCCTGGAGTCCCAGCGCCTGCGCATGCGCACGACGTACGACCTGGAGATGCTCCGCCAGATCGGATCCTGCTCCGGCGTCGAGAACTACTCGATGCACTTCGACGGCCGTTCGCCCGGCTCCCCGCCCAACACCCTGCTCGACTACTTCCCGGACGACTTCCTGCTCGTCATCGACGAGTCCCACAACACCGTCCCGCAGATCGGCGCGATGTACGAGGGTGACGCCTCCCGCAAGCGGACCCTGGTCGACCACGGCTTCCGGCTGCCGTCGGCCCTGGACAACCGCCCCCTGAAGTGGGAGGAGTTCCAGGAGCGCGTCGGTCAGACCGTCTACCTGTCGGCGACCCCGGGCAAGTACGAACTCTCGCGCGCTGACGGCACCGTCGAGCAGATCATCCGTCCCACCGGCCTCATCGACCCCGAGGTCGTGGTCAAGCCGACCGAGGGCCAGATCGACGACCTGGTGCACGAGATCCGGGACCGCGTCGAGAAGGACGAACGGGTCCTGGTCACCACGCTCACCAAGAAGATGGCCGAGGACCTCACGGACTACTTCCTGGAACTCGACATCCGGGTGCGTTACCTCCACAGCGACGTGGACACGCTGCGCCGCATCGAGCTGCTGCGGGAGCTGCGGTCCGGCGAGTACGACGTCCTGGTCGGCATCAACCTCCTCCGCGAGGGCCTCGACCTGCCCGAGGTGTCGCTGGTGGCGATCCTCGACGCCGACAAGGAGGGCTTCCTGCGCTCCGGCACCTCGCTGATCCAGACCATCGGCCGTGCCGCGCGCAACGTCTCCGGCCAGGTCCACATGTACGCCGACAGGATCACCCCGGCGATGGAGAAGGCCATCGAGGAGACCAATCGCCGCCGGGAGAAGCAGGTCGCGTACAACACGGAGCGGGGCCTCGACCCCCAGCCGCTCCGCAAGAAGATCAACGACATCGTCGCCCAGATCGCGCGCGAGGACGTCGACACGGAACAACTGCTCGGCTCCGGCTACCGCAAGACGAAGGACGGCAAGGGCGCCAAGGCCCCCGTGCCCGCGCTCGGCGGCAAGGCGGCCAAGGGCAGGGGCAAGGCCAAGGAGACGGTGCCGACCGACCGTCCCGCGGCCGAACTCACCCAGCAGATCGAGGACATGACGGCACGTATGCGCGCGGCCGCCGCCGACCTCCAGTTCGAGGTCGCCGCCCGGCTGCGCGACGAGGTGCACGAGATGAAGAAGGAGCTGCGCCAGATGAAGGAGGCGGGCTTGGCCTGACCCGCGCCGGAAGGCCCGGCCGAAGGGCGGCCGCGGCCGCCGCGTTCGCGGTGTGTTGCAAGAACGACACAAAGCGTGGACCGGGGTACGGCACTGTCGGTGGCTCTGCGTAGGGTTCTGCTCATCCGCGGACTCCGCGGCAACAGGGGACAGTTCGAGAGGGGATCAGCGCGTGACCGTCAACATGACCAAGGGTCAGGCCATCAGTCTGCAGAAGAGCGACGGAGGCACCCTGACCGCGGTGCGGATGGGTCTCGGCTGGCAGGCAGCTCCCCGGCGCGGCCTGTTCGGCTCGCGCACGCGGGAGATCGACCTCGACGCCTCCGCCGTGCTGTTCGCGGACAAGCAGCCGGTCGACGTCGTCTTCTTCCGCCACCTGGTGAGCGACGACGGCTCGGTGCGCCACACGGGCGACAACCTGGTCGGTGGCGCCGGCCAGGGTGGCGACGACGAGTCGGTCCTCGTCGACCTCCAGCGCGTCCCGGTCCACATCGACCAGATCGTCTTCACCGTGAACTCCTTCACGGGCCAGACCTTCCAGGAGGTGCAGAACGCGTTCTGCCGCCTCGTCGACGAGACCAACGGCCAGGAACTCGCGCGCTACACGCTCGCGGGCGGCGGCGCCTACACGGCCCAGATCATGGCCAAGGTCCACCGGACGGGCCAGGGCTGGACCATGACCGCTCTCGGCACTCCGGCCAACGGCCGGACCTTCCAGGACCTGATGCCCACGATCCTGCCGCACCTGTAGGCAGACCGGCGGGCGGCACACGACACCACAACACGGCGACACAGCCGACACGGGGGGAGAGGGCGATGACGGCCGAGCTGGTGCGGGGGCAGAACCACCCGCTCTCCCAGGTCCGCCTCGAGATCCGGGTCTCGGCCGGCACCCCTGTCGTCGCCGGGGCCACGCTCGGGGACGAGCAGGGCAGGGTCCACGGCACGGAATGGGTCGCCCACCCCGGCGCCCCCACCCTGCAGGGGCTGGAGGTCTCCCAGCAGGCCGCGTCCGACCACCGCCTCGCGGTGGATCTGGACGCCATGCCGGAGGCCGTGCACCGGATCAGTGTGCTGCTCGCTCTGCCCGCCGCGAGCGCCGGAGGTCCGGTGCGCTTCGGCGCCGTCGCCGCCCCCTTCGTCGCGGTCACCGGCCTGGACGGCACCCCGGTCGTCAGTTACACCCTCACCGGCCTGGAGGCCGAGTCGGCCGTCGTCGCCCTGGAGCTCTACCGCAGGCAGGGCGCCTGGAAGGTCCGCGCCGTCGGCCAGGGGTACGCCGGCGGTCTGACCGAACTCCTCACCGACCAGGGCCTGCCCCAGGCCCGCCGACTCGCCGACGGCATCAACGAGGCCGTGGCGCGTGGTCTGGCCCGTTCGTTCCCGGCGCCCGTCCCCCGTACGGCGGACGCCGACCGCACCCGCCGGCCGGCCGTCTCCGGCCCCGACCCCGACGGCGCCGCCGCCCAGGATGCCTCCGCGTCCCAGGGCGGCTCCGTACCGCCGCAGCCGGCCGGGTCCTTCGGTACCCAGGCCCCGCACTCCGGCACGCAGGTACCCGGCACCCCGGGCCGGTCCGCGCCGCTGCCGTCGCATCAGGGCGGGGCGGCAGCGGGGGAGTCCGCGACCGTCGGCGGGCCGTCCGCGCCCACCGCGGACACCGGCCCGATCAGCTACAGCCACCCCCGCCGGCAGAACGCGGCTCCGCCGTCACCTCCGCCGACCGTGCCCCCGGCCCCACCCGGACAGCACCCGCAGTCCGTCGCCGGGGACGCCACCGGCTGGTCCATGGACGAACGGCTCTACAACCAGGTGTGGGGCATGTTCGAGGATCTCGCCCGCACGGCGGCGGCGTACCGCAGCGCCGTCGATTTCGCGGACTCGCGCATGGAGAAGGAACTCGACCAGGTCCTGTCCGATCCGCGCAGCCGCATCGGCGGCCAGGGCGACTCCGCTCGCGAGGCGGCCCGCGCCAAGCACGCCCAACTGGTCGACCAGGCGAAGGAAGCCCTCGACCGGGACCTCGCCCAGCTGACGGCGGAGGCGGGAGTGGTGGAGCCCGCACTGCCGCCGGCCTACGCGCGCTGGGACAACCCCGTCTGGCACGGCTACCGCGTGCCGATGGAGACCCCCATGGCGCTGCGCCTGGGCGACCTCCACCTGCCGGAAGCCGCCCGGCTGCGCATCCCCGTGCTGGTCCGGCTCCCGCTGGAGCGTGGTCTGTGGATCGACAGCGGACGCAGCGAGTCGCTCGACGCCGGCTTCGCCGACGCGGACGAACTGCGCCGCCTCGCGCTGGACACGGCGGTGGCGCACGCCGCCCGACTGCTCGCCGTACACCCGGTGGGCGACTTCAACGTGCACGTCATCGACCCCGCCGGTTCGGGGGCGCAGGCTCTCGCACCCCTGGTGGCGACCGGCGTGCTCGCCGCCCCGCCCGCCAGTGGCGCCGCCGGAGTGGCGGACGTCCTGGCCCGGCTCACGCAGCGCGTCGACCTGGTGCACATGGCGGTGCGGGGTGGCGCGGCCGACGCGCTCCCGCCGGGCGTCGACACCTCCGAGCAACTGCTGATCGTCAACGACTTCCCGCACGGCTTCGACGACCGGGCCGTGACCCAGTTGCGCTACCTCGCGGACGAGGGCCCGGCGGTGGGTGTCCACCTGATGATGGTCGCCGACCGCGAGGAGGCCGCCGAATACGGTCCCCTGCTCGATCCGCTGTGGCGTTCGCTCCTGCGGCTCACGCCGGTGCCCGACGACCACCTTGCCGACCCCTGGGTCGGGCACGCCTGGACCTACGAGCCCGCGCTCGTGCCGCCCGGCAGCCAGGTGCTGCAGCAGGTGCTCACCCAGGTCGCGGCGGCTCGCCGCGCGTGGAACAGATGACCACCTCACCCCCCTTCGTCAAGCACTCGTAAAGTGCCCCTACCAGCGCACTTGGCTTCTGTTTTACCAAACCCTTTACCTTTCCTTGGTGATTGGGGTAGTGTTTTCCTCACGGAGGGGAGTACTCCCTGTCTGTGCGGCGTGCCCGTCAATACGGATCTGGCCAGATCCCGGGGCGTCGGCCCGTGGACCCAGGACGCGTCACTCGCGCCCCAGGTCCGGGGTGGAAGAGACCTCCGGCAGCGACGACGCTGACATCTGCCGTTACGTACTGCCGGAGGCGCAGTGAATGTTTCCGTGACCCTCTGGGTCCTCACCATCGCGGGCCTGGCGGCCCTGATCGCGGTCGACTTCTTCATCGGCCGCAAACCGCACGACGTGTCCATCAAGGAAGCCGGCATCTGGACGGTCGTCTGGATCGCCCTGGCCGGACTCTTCGGGCTCGGCCTGCTCCTCTTCGAGGGCGGCCGACCCGCCGGGGAGTTCTTCGCCGGCTTCATCACCGAGAAGTCGCTGAGCGTCGACAACCTCTTCGTCTTCGTCCTGATCATGGCGAAGTTCGCCGTGCCCACGCAGTACCAGCAGCGGGTGCTGCTGGTCGGTGTGCTCATAGCCCTGGTCCTGCGGGCGATCTTCATCGCCGCCGGTGCCGCGATCCTCGCCAGCTTCGCCTGGGTGTTCTACCTCTTCGGCGCCTTCCTGATCTGGACCGCCTGGAAGCTCATCCAGGAGGCCCGGGCCGACGAGGAGGACGAGGAGTTCGAGGAGAACAAGCTGCTCAAGGCCGCCGAGCGGCGCTTCGGAGTGGCCGACCGCTACCACGGCACCAAGCTGTGGCTCCAGGAGAACGGCAAGCGGGTCATGACCCCGATGCTGGTCGTGATGCTCGCCATCGGCACCACCGACGTCCTGTTCGCGCTCGACTCGATCCCGGCGATCTTCGGCCTGACACAGGACCCGTACATCGTCTTCACCGCCAACGCCTTCGCCCTGATGGGTCTGCGCCAGCTGTACTTCCTCATCGGCGGCCTGCTCAGGAAGCTGGTGCACCTCAGCTACGGCCTGTCGGTCATCCTCGGCTTCATCGGCATCAAGCTGGTCCTGCACGCACTGCACGAGTCCGGGGTACACGTACCGGAGATCAGCATCCCGGTGTCCCTCGGGGTGATCTGCGGGGTCCTGGTCATCACCACGATCACCAGCCTGATGGCGACCAGGAAGCAGGCGGCGGCCGAGGCCGCGCAGGCGGCCGGCGACGATCCGGCGAAGGACAGCGTCGAGGCCTGAGCGCAGGCCGCGGACACGACGACCGGCGGGAGCGGGACCCGGCGAACAGCCGGCCACCGCTCCCGCCGGCCGGCCGCGGATCGACGCACCACACCCCGGCCGTACCGGAGTGCGACGCCTGTAGGAGTCTGCGACGATCGCTGCATGATCGCTCGGCTCGGGTCGTTCACGACACGGTGGACGGCCTTCGTGCCGGTGGTCGCGGTCGTCCTGCTGGTCCTCACCTGGGGCCGCGACCTGCCGCCCGGTGGGGTCGTCGCGCTGGTGACGCTGGTCCTGGCCGGAGCCGTGCTGGCCGCCGTGCACCACGCCGAGGTGATCGCCCACCGGGTCGGTGAGCCCTTCGGCTCCCTGGTCCTCGCCGTCGCCGTCACGATCATCGAGGTCGCCCTCATCGTCACACTGATGGTGGACGGCGGAGCCAAGTCCTCCACCCTCGCCAGGGACACCGTGTTCGCGGCCGTGATGATCACCTGCAACGGCATCGTCGGCATCAGCCTCCTCGTGGCCTCCCTGCGCCACGGCACGGCTGTCTTCAACCCCGAGGGCACCGGCGCCGCCCTCGCGACCGTAGCCACCCTGGCCTCTCTCAGCCTGGTGCTGCCGACGTTCACCACCAGCAAGCCGGGACCGGAGTTCTCCTCCACACAGCTCACCTTCGCCGCACTCTCCTCGCTGATCCTCTACGGCCTCTTCGTGGCGACGCAGACCGTGCGGCACCGCGACTACTTCCTGCCCATCACCCGCCAGGGCGAGGTGATCACCGCGGACCACCACGCCGACCTGCCGTCCGCCCGCGCCGCCCTGGTCAGCCTGGGCCTGCTCGGACTGGCCCTGATCGGCGTGGTCGGCCTGGCGAAGGGCGTCTCGCCCACCATCGAGTCCGGCGTGGAGGCCGCCGGCCTGCCGCACGCCGTCGTCGGTGTGATCATCGCACTGCTGGTGCTGCTCCCCGAGACGATCGCCGCTCTGCGTTCCGCTCGCCGGGACCGGGTGCAGACCAGCCTGAACCTCGCGCTCGGCTCGGCGATGGCCAGCATCGGACTCACCATCCCGGCGGTCGCCCTGGCCTCCGTCTGGCTCTCCGGCCCGCTCGTGCTCGGCCTCGGCCCGACCTATCTGGTGCTGCTGACCCTGACGGTGGTGGTGAGTTCGCTGACCGTGGTGCCGGGCCGCGCCACACCCTTGCAGGGCGGGGTCCACCTGGTGCTGTTCGCGGCGTACCTGGAGCTCGCGATCAATCCGTAGGCCACGCCGCCCGCGGTGGCCCGGCGCGGCACCGCCACACCCGCCGTTCCGCTCTCGTGATAGACCGTGACCGAGCGGCCGGTGTCACTGGTCCGCCGACGTCGTACGACATGTCCGAACGGACCGGAGGAACCGTGCCCCGCACCCTGGCCAACGCCCCGATCATGATCCTCAACGGCCCCAACCTGAACCTGCTGGGGCAGCGCCAGCCCGAGATCTACGGGGCCGACACCCTCGCCGACGTGGAGGCGCTGTGCGTCGAGGCAGCGGCCGGGCACGGCGGCACGGTGGACTTCCGCCAGTCCAACCACGAGGGCGAACTGGTCGACTGGATCCACGAGGCGCGGCTCGGCCACTGCGGGATCGTCATCAACCCGGGCGCCTACTCGCACACGTCCGTCGCCATCCTGGACGCGCTCAACACCTGCGACGGCCTTCCGGTGCTGGAGGTGCACATCTCCAACATCCACAAACGGGAGTCGTTCCGCCACCACTCCTACGTCTCGCTGCGCGCCGACGGCGTCATCGCCGGGTGCGGCGTGCAGGGGTACGTGTTCGGCGTGGAGCGCGTCGCCAAGCTCGCGGGGCCGGCCCGGGCCGACGCGTAAGCCCCGCCGTCCAGGCGGGCGGGGCTTACAGGCGCCCGGCGTCCACGATGCGCCGCAGGAAGCGCCGGGTGCGCTCCTGCTGAGGATCGCCGAAGAGCTCCGCCGCGGTCCCGCGCTCCAGCACCACACCACCGTCCAGGAAGCACACCTGATCGGCGACATCGCGCGCGAAGCCCATCTCGTGCGTCGCCAGCACCATGGTCATCCCGTCGTCCTTCAGATCACGGACGACGGCGAGGACCTCGCCCACGAGCTCCGGATCGAGGGCGGCGGTGATCTCGTCGAGCAGCAGCAGCCGGGGCCGTACGGCCAGCGCCCGCACGATCGCGACCCGCTGCTGCTGGCCGCCGCTCAGCCGGTCCGGGTACTCCGCCGCCTTCGCGGCCAGCCCGAGCCGTTCCAGGAGCTCGCGGGCGCGTCCCTCGGCCTCCGCCCGGGACACGCCGTGCACCCGGCGCGGGGCGAGGGTGATGTTCTCCAGCACCGTCATGTGCGGGAACAGGTTGTACGCCTGGAAGACCGCGCCGATACGACGGCGTACCGCGTCCTGGTCGGCGCGCGGGTCGGTGATCTCCTCGTCGTCCAGCCAGATCGCGCCGTCGTCGATCTCCTCCAGGAGGTTCGCGCAGCGCAGCAGCGTGGACTTGCCGGAGCCCGAGGCGCCGATCAGGGCGGTCACCGTGTGCGGGGCGACCTCCAGGTCGACGTCCCGCAGCACGACGGAGTCCCCGAAGGTCTTGCGGACGGACTCCATGCGCAGCACGGAGGGGCTGACGGTGGCGCTCATAGGGTGCCTCCCTGGGCCCGCCGGCGGTCCATCCGCGCCGTCACCCAGTCCGTGAAACGGGTCATCGGGATCGTCAGGGCCACGAAGACCAGGCCCGCGACGATGTACGGCGTGTAGTTGAGACTGCGGCCCACGATGATGTCGGCGGCCCGCACCGCGTCGATCGCACCGCCGATCGACACGAGCCCGGTGTCCTTCTGGAGCGACACCAGGTCGTTGAGCAGGGGCGGCACCTGGCGCCGTACGGCCTGGGGCAGCACCACGTACCGCAGTGCCTGACGGTTGGTGAGACCCAGCGAGCGGGCCGCGGCGCGCTGCGAGGGGTGCACGGACTCGATGCCGGCGCGGAACACCTCGGCGACGTACGCGGAGTACGTCAGCGTCAGCGCCGTACCGCCGAGGAGCACCGGGTCGACCGTGACGCCCTGGAGGCGCAGCGCCGGAACGCCCAGGACCACGATCATCAGGTTGATGATCAGCGGGAGCCCGCGGAAGAAGTCGGTGTACGCGGCGGCCAGCGCGCGCAGCGGGAAGAAGACCGGCCCGCGCAGGGTGCGCGCGATGGCGATCAGCATGCCGAGCACGAGCACGGCGACACCGCAGACCAGCAGCAGCCGGACGTTGAGCCAGAGCCCTTCGAGGACCTTGGGCAACGCCTCGCGCGCGTACTGCCCGTTGAAGAACGTCTCCTTGGTGCGCGGCCAGCCCGGCGCGCTGACGACGACCAGGTAGAGGACGACTGCCGTGACCAGGGTGGACAGTGCGGCGATCGAGGTGGCGCGGCGGGCGCGGGCACGCTTGCTGCGCTCGCGCTCGATCCGCCGCGGCGACGGCACGTACGCGTCGCCGTCGCCGGCCATGTCACCGTTGTCGGCCGCGCCCTCCTGGCCGGACTCCTCCTTGGTGACGGTCACTTGAGCACCGGGGCGTCGACGGCGTCGGACAGCCACCGCGTCTCGATCTTCGCCAGTGTGCCGTCGGTGCGCAGGGCGTTGACCGCGTCCGTCACGCACGAGGTGAGCGCGCTGCCCTTGTCGAGGACGAGCCCGAACTGTTCGGGCGTACCGCCCTGGTTCTCGAACTGCCCGACGATCTTCGCGTCCGTGACCTCGGCCGCCGTGATGTAGAACGCGGTCGGCAGATCGGTGACGACGGCGTCGACCTGACCGTTCTTCAGCGCGGACTTGGCCTGGTCGTTCTTGGCGTACACCGCGGCGTCCCGGCTCGGCTTCACCACGTCGTCGATGTAGTCGAGGCTGGTGGTGCCGACCTGGGCGCCCAGCTTGAGGCCCTTCAGATCCGCGATGCTCGTCGCCTTGGCGGCCTTGCTGCCCTTGAGCGCGATGACGGCCTGGCGCACGTCGTAGTAGCCGGAGGAGAAGTCCACGGCCTTCTTGCGCTCGGTGCTGATCGACACCTGGTTGATGTCGAAGTCGAAGGTCTTCTCACCCGGCGCGAACGCCTTGTTGAAGGGCACGCTCTGCCAGACGACGGCGCTCTTGTCGTAGCCGAGCTGCTTCGCCACCGCGTAGGCGACCGCCGACTCGAAGCCCTGGCCGTTGGCGGGCTTGCCGTCCTTGAACCACGGTTCGTACGCGGGCTCGTCGGTCGCGATCGTCAGCTTGCCGTCGGTCCTGGTGGCCAACTCGCCCTTCGCACACGTGGTCCCGGCCGAACCCGAAGGCGTGTCGGCGGCCTTCTCCTCCGGCTGCGGGGCACAGCCCACGGCGGTGGCGAGCAGGGTTATCGTGGCGGCGGCGACGACGCGGCGCAGCGCGTGCGGAGCAGGGTGCATGGCGGGAGAGTGACAGTCCGACATCCTGTTTGTCGAGGTCACAGCGGGATCTGTCCGCATGGTGGGAACGTGTGTTGCGTTCTCGTGAACGCCTCCCCGCCGCCCTGGCGTCCGCGCCCGACACATGCCGGGGCCGCCGGTCGAGGGCGGGGATCGAAAGACCGGCGGCCCGTACCGCGCAGGAGCCGTCATCCTGTGCGGGGCTGGCACCAGTTGACCGCGCAACGAGATGGACCGGGAGCGCGCGTGTCACACGGGTGCGTGTGAACGGTTCACACGGGGTACGACCGGCCGCCCCCGCCGGTCCTCACGCCCCGCGCCCACCGCCGTGTCACCACCCGCGCGCGTGCCACTCCGGCAGATGCGGGCGCTCCGCGCCCAGGGAGGTGTCGTTGCCGTGCCCCGGGTACACCCAGGTCTCGTCCGGCAGCACGGCGAAGATCTTCGTCTCCACGTCGTGGATCAGGCTGGCGAACGCCTGCGCGTCCTTGCGCGTGTTGCCCACGCCGCCGGGGAAGAGGCAGTCCCCGGTGAAGACATGGGGATGGCCGTGCGGGTCGTCGTAGACGAGGGCGATCGAACCGGGCGTGTGGCCCACCAGGTGGCGTGCGGTGAGCTCCACGTGGCCGACCCGGATGGTGTCGCCGTCGTCGACGAGGACGTCCGTCGGCACGGGGATGCCCTCGGCGTCCTCGCGGCCGGCGTGGGTGCGGGCACCGGTGGCCGCGACGACCTCGGCGAGGGCCTGCCAGTGGTCGCCGTGCCGGTGGGTGGTGACGACGGACGCGATGCCGTCGTCACCGATCATGCCGAGAAGTGTCGGCGCGTCGGCGGCGGCGTCGATCAGCAGCTGCTCGTCCGTGGCCCGGCACCGCAGCAGGTAGGCGTTGTTGTCCATCGGGCCTACCGCGATCTTCGTGATCATCAGATCCCGCAGCTCGTGCACGTCGGCCGCGCCCCCGACCTTCACCGCTCCGCTGTACGTCATGACGCTCAGCCTATAACCGGGAGCTGCTCGTCAACCGTCCGCGCCCGCACCGCCGTCTCCGGCCGAGAAACGCCCCGGCGACCACCGCCGCGACGGCGACCGCGACGGTGACCAGGATGGTCACTGCGGCCGCCGCCGGGACGCCTACAGCGGTGGAAGGACCGGCAGCGCGCCACCGCGCACCCTCAGCGCGGAACCGTCGCGGCGCCCGGAGAGCCAGCCGAGCAGGTCGGCCGCCGGTCCCTCTACCTCGACCGGCCCCCCGGCGGCACCTCCGCCCGTGGTCCACACCCGGCCGTCATCGGTGGCCAGGCTCGTGGAGGGCACCTCCGGGTGGCCGGCGAACCGCTGCGCGAGAAAGTCGGTCTCCCGTTCCACGAACTCCTCGGGGAGGTCCTCCAGCTCGTAACCGATCCCCAGGTCGACGTGGTGCAGCTCCACCTCGGCCCAGCGCCGGAACGGCACGCGCGAGGCCGCGTCGGTGACCCCGTTGCGCAGCTCCACCGTGCGGGACCAGTCCGCCGGAGCGTCCCCCGCCTCCTGGAAGCGGGCCGCGCTCGCGCGCAGGTCGGCGAGCTGCACGTCGAGGGGGCGCGGGGCGTCCCGCTCGATGTCGGCGTCCCGTGCTTCCCCGGACGCGTACATGGGACGGCCCTGGAGGACGTTCACCAGGGCGTCCGCGTTGCGGGCGAGGTGGGCGAGGACATGGCCCCGGGACCAGCCGGGGAGCCGTGTCGGCTCGGTCACTGAAGCGTTGTCCAGTGCGGCGACTGCGACCAGCAAACGGTCCGTCGCGTCCCGTACAGACACCAGGTCAGGCGCGTGATCATTCATGCTGCTGACACTAGTGCCGCCACACCTTCGGGTGAAGGACTGGCGGCAGCGCCGTAAATCGAATGGACGTGCTATAAGGTCGAGTGTGGCGTCGGGCATGCTGGATGGCCGGGGATTGTTATGCAACCTGGAATCCGACCGGCGTTGTCAGTGGCTCCCCCTAGTCTGAGAAAGCACGGGGGCCCCGCCCCTGTCACTTCTCTCAAAGAAAGGTGCGGACCGGCGTGGCCGACCGTCTCATCGTCCGTGGCGCGCGTGAGCACAACCTCAAGAACGTCTCGCTCGACCTGCCTCGTGACTCGCTCATCGTCTTCACGGGCCTGTCCGGGTCGGGCAAGTCCTCCCTGGCCTTCGACACCATCTTCGCCGAGGGCCAGCGGCGCTATGTGGAGTCGCTCTCCTCGTACGCCCGCCAGTTCCTCGGCCAGATGGACAAGCCGGACGTCGACTTCATCGAGGGCCTGTCCCCGGCGGTGTCGATCGACCAGAAGTCGACCTCGCGCAACCCGCGCTCGACGGTCGGCACCATCACCGAGGTCTACGACTACCTGCGGCTGCTCTTCGCGCGCATCGGCAAGCCGCACTGTCCCGAGTGCGGCCGCCCGATCTCGCGCCAGTCGCCGCAGGCCATCGTCGACAAGGTCCTGGAACTGCCCGAGGGCAGCCGTTTCCAGGTGCTGTCCCCGCTGGTGCGCGAGCGCAAGGGCGAGTTCGTCGACCTCTTCGCCGACCTCCAGACCAAGGGCTACAGCCGCGCGCGGGTGGACGGCGAGACCGTCCAGCTCTCCAACCCGCCCACCCTGAAGAAGCAGGAGAAGCACACCATCGAGGTGGTCATCGACCGCCTCACGGTGAAGGAGTCGGCCAAGCGCCGGCTCACCGACTCCGTGGAGACCGCCCTCGGCCTGGCCGGCGGCATGGTCGTGCTCGACTTCGTCGACCTCCCCGAGGACGACCCCGACCGCGAGCGCATGTACTCGGAGCACCTGTACTGCCCGTACGACGACCTGTCCTTCGAGGAGCTGGAGCCCCGCTCCTTCTCCTTCAACTCGCCCTTCGGCGCCTGCCCGGAGTGCTCCGGCATCGGCACGCGCATGGAGGTCGACCCCGAGCTGATCGTCCCGGACGAGGACAAGTCGCTCGACGAGGGCGCCATCCACCCCTGGTCGCACGGCCACACCAAGGACTACTTCGGCCGTCTCGTCGGGGCCCTCGCCGACGCACTGGGCTTCCGGACGGACATCCCCTTCGCCGGACTCCCGCAGCGCGCCAGGAAGGCCCTGCTCTACGGCCACAAGACGCAGATCGAGGTCCGCTACCGCAACCGCTACGGACGCGAGCGGGTCTACACGACGCCCTTCGAGGGCGCCCTGCCGTTCGTGAAGCGCCGGCACGGCGAGGCCGAGAGCGACGCCAGCCGGGAGCGCTTCGAGGGGTACATGCGCGAGGTGCCCTGTCCCACCTGTGAGGGCACCCGCCTCAAGCCGCTCGTGCTCGCGGTCACCGTCATGGGCAAGTCCATCGCCGAGGTCTCGGGCATGTCCATCAGCGACTGCGCCGAGTTCCTGGGCGAGCTGAAGCTCAACGCCCGGGACAAGAAGATCGCCGAGCGGGTGCTGAAGGAGGTCAACGAACGACTGCGGTTCCTGGTCGACGTCGGCCTGGACTACCTCTCGCTGAACCGCGCGGCCGGCACGCTCTCCGGCGGCGAGGCGCAGCGCATCCGCCTGGCCACCCAGATCGGTTCCGGACTCGTCGGCGTCCTGTACGTACTGGACGAGCCGTCCATCGGGCTGCACCAGCGCGACAACCACCGGCTGATCGAGACCCTGGTGCGGCTGCGCGACATGGGCAACACGCTCATCGTCGTGGAGCACGACGAGGACACCATCAAGGTCGCCGACTGGATCGTGGACATCGGCCCCGGCGCCGGCGAGCACGGCGGCAAGGTCGTCCACAGCGGCTCCCTCAAGGAACTGCTCGCCAACGAGGAGTCGGAGACGGGGCAGTACCTCTCCGGCCGGAAGGCCATCCCGCTCCCGGACATCCGGCGCCCCCAGGACCCCACGCGCCGGCTCACGGTGCACGGTGCCCGCGAGAACAACCTCCAGGACATCGACGTGTCCTTCCCGCTGGGCGTGTTCACCGCGGTCACGGGCGTGTCCGGCTCCGGCAAGTCGACCCTGGTCAACGACATCCTGTACACGCACCTGGCACGCGAGCTGAACGGCGCCCGCAGTGTGCCCGGTCGGCACACGCGCGTGGAGGGCGACGACCTCGTCGACAAGGTCGTGCACGTCGACCAGTCGCCCATCGGCCGCACGCCCCGGTCCAACCCGGCGACGTACACCGGAGTCTTCGACCACGTCCGCAAGCTGTTCGCCGAGACCACCGAGGCGAAGGTCAGGGGCTACCTCCCGGGGCGCTTCTCCTTCAACGTCAAGGGCGGCCGCTGCGAGAACTGCGCGGGCGACGGCACCATCAAGATCGAGATGAACTTCCTCCCGGACGTGTACGTCCCCTGCGAGGTCTGCCACGGGGCCCGCTACAACCGGGAGACCCTTGAGGTCCACTACAAGGGCAAGTCCATCGCCGAGGTCCTGAACATGCCGATCGAGGAGGCGATGGACTTCTTCGAGGCCGTCCCCTCCATCGCCCGCCATCTCAGGACCCTGCACGATGTCGGGCTCGGCTACGTCCGCCTCGGCCAGTCCGCGACCACCCTGTCCGGCGGTGAGGCCCAGCGTGTGAAGCTCGCCAGCGAGCTGCAGCGCCGGTCCACCGGACGCACGGTCTACGTACTGGACGAGCCGACCACCGGTCTGCACTTCGAGGACATCAGCAAGCTGCTCAAGGTCCTCGGCGGCCTGGTCGACAAGGGCAACACGGTCATCGTCATCGAGCACAACCTCGACGTGATCAAGACCGCCGACTGGGTCGTCGACATGGGTCCCGAGGGCGGCGCCGGCGGTGGCCTGGTCGTCGCCGAGGGCACCCCCGAGCAGATCGCGGGCGTCCCGGCCAGCCACACCGGCAAGTTCCTGCAGGAGGTCCTCGGCGCCGACCGGATCAGCGACGCCTCCTCGGTCCCGGCCCCGCGCAGGGCGTCGGCCAGGAAGACGGTCGCGGCCAAGTCGACGGCGAAGAAGACGGCGACGGCCAAGGCGGCCGGAACCACCGGCACCACGGCGGCGAAGAAGACGGCCGCCGCCACGAAGAAGGCGGCCACCCCCGCGAAGAAGACGACGCGGGCCCGCAAGGCCTGAGCGTCCGCGTCCAGCACGGCACGGTGCCCCCGCGGGAGCAGACTCCCGCGGGGGTACCGGTGTCTTCCCGGCCAGAGGCATCCGGGGCCTTCAAGAAGTGAGGGGACGGTCCGGGAGAGGACCCTCGCGGACGAGACCGTCCGCCGTACGCCGTCACACCGCGTCGACCTCGGTGGCGTACGGCGGTTCCGCGCCCGCCCGGGAACAGGTGATCGCCGCCGCGCGTGCGGCGAAGCGCAGCAGACGGGTCCAGCCGTCGGCGCCCAGGCCGCTGAGCGCCTCCGCGGACAGCGCGTTCTGGGCCGAGAGGCCGTGCAGCAGGGCCGCGTTGACGGTGTCGCCGGCACCGATGGTGTCCACGACGTCGACCTTCTCGCCCGGCACCGAGTACTCGGCACCCTCCCGGGTGAACACGCTCAGCCCGTCGCCACCCCGGGTGATCACGACCGCCGAGGGCCCGGCGGCCAGCCATGCGCGCGGCGAACCACCGAGCCATCGAGCGTCCTCTTCGGACAGCTTGAGCAGCGACACCGACGGCAGCCAGCTCTCGAACCGGGCCCGGTAGGCGTCCGCGTCCGGAATCAGCCCGGCCCGGATGTTCGGATCGAGCGCGGTGAACACGCCCCGCGCCGCCGAGGCGCGCAGCACCTGCTCATAGGCGCTCGCACCCGGCTCCAGGACGAGCGAGCAGGTACCGAAGGACACGGCTCGGGTGTCGGCGGGGAGCTGGTCGGGGACCGTGAAGAGCCGGTCGGCGGTGCCGTCGACGTAGAAGGAGTACGCGGCCGAGCCGCTCGCGTCGATCGTGGCCACCGCCAGGGTGGTCGGCTCGGGACCGCGCTGTACGGCCGACACGTCCACCCCGGCCTCCCGCAGCCCATCGAGCAGCGCCTCGCCGAAGGCGTCGTTCGAGGTGCGGGAGCAGAAGGCGGTGGGGGAGCCGAGGCGGCCGAGGGCCACGGCCGTGTTGTAAGGGCCGCCGCCGAGCGCCGGCCGCAGGGCCGCCAGGGCACCCGTGCCCTGCGGCACCAGGTCGATCAGGGCTTCACCGGCGACGACGATCACGGGCGGGTTCCTTTCACCGGCTGAACGGACGGTACGGAGGGGTCTGCGGACTGCTCGGGGCAGCCGCACGAGGTGCGGTGGACGAAGGTGCAGGCGAGCCGCACGGTGCGGGCCGGCCGTTCGGGCGCGGCGAGGCGTTCCAGGAGCAGCTCGACCGCCCGGGCGCCGATCTCCCTGCCGGGCTGCGCGACGGCCGTGAGCCGCGGCGTGAACAGGTCCGCCCAGGCGAAGTCGTCGAAGCAGCACAACGCGATGTCCTCGGGCACGGACAGGCCGCCGTCGCGCAGCGCGCGCAGCGCTCCGATGGTCATGGCGTTGTTGGCGGTGACGAGCGCGGTGGGCGGCGCGGCGAGGGCCAGCAGCGCCTTGGTGGCCCGCTCGGCGCCGGCCGACTCTGAGTCGCCGTGCACGACGAGGCGTTCGTCGTAGGGGAACCCGGCGGCCGCGAGACCGTGCCGGTACCCCGTGATCCGCTCGCCCGTTGTGCTGAGCCCGGGCCGCCCCGCGACCAGCGCGATCCGCCGGTGCCCGAGGCCGGCGAGGTGGCTGACCAGCAGGGTCGTCGGCTCGGCGCTGTCGGCGCAGACCTGGTCGAAGCCGGACGCCCCGGCCACCGAGGGGTCGATCACGCGGTCGAGGAGCACGGCCGGTACGGCGTGGCGGCCGAGGTAGGCGAGGAGGTCGCGCGGGTCCGGGGAGGGCGCGACGATCATGCCGTCCACCCGGCGTTCGTGCAGGAGCTGGACGACCTTGCGCTCGTGCCGCGGATCGTCGTGCGGGTCGGCGAGGAGCAGGCCGTAGCCGTGCTCCAGGGCGGCGGCCTCGACCCCCTGGAGGATGTCCGTGAAGTGCGGGTTGCCGATCACCGACACCGCGAGCCCGATCGACCGGGTGCGGGAGGTCACCAGGGAACGGGCGAGGGAGTTCGGCGTGTAGCCGAGCTCGTCGACGGCGTCGAGCACGGCCTGCCGGGTGTGCGGGAGGACCGGTCTGGTGTCGTTCAGCACGTGCGAGACGGTCGCCACGGACACGCCGGCGCTGCGCGCGACGTCCGCCATGGTCGCCATCGAGTCCCGTGCCCCTCTCCCACTCGCGACGGATCCTTCTGGCGGGAAGGTATCCCATGCGGGGGTGCACGTAAACGCTTACGCAAGCGTTTACGCGGTCACGGTCGCCGCTACGGCCGCGGTTGCCGGCATGTCACGGCAGCTCCCTCACACGCCCACACCCGCAGCCCGCCCCGACCCAGTCATCCCACCCACGTTCAGGCCCGCGCCCAGGCACACGCGCACCTCACTCCCACTCCCACCCGATCCCCACGATCCCCGACCGCACGCGCGGCTCGACGAGGTGGACCGAGTGGTGCCGGCCGGTGAGCGCCAGCTCCTGCCGGCCGCTGCGCGGGGCCGCCGCCGAGTGCTGCGCGAACCGGTGGCAGCGCACCGGCAGCGCGCGCTCGTCGAACCGCACCTGGAGGGCGTACTGGCCGCCCGCCGACCCGAACCCGCGCACGTACTCACGCGACATGCCGGCGGTACCGTCCTCGACGGCGTAGCGGAAGAGGAACGTGTCGCCTGCGCGCAGGCGCGTGTCGAGCAGCAGTTCGGCGACGAGCACGCCGGTGTCGTGATGCACGCGGACGCGCCCCGTGCTGCAGTTCTCCAGCGCGTGCACCGACATGCGCTCCGGCGCGCAGCCGGGGTCGCCGTGGTGGACGGCCACGAAGCGGTCGACTCCGTCCCGGTGCGCGCGCACGATGTGGTGCGACTCGCGGCTGGTGAGCTCCCGGTGCGCGCCTATGCGTACCCGTTCGTGGTGTCCGAGGGTGAGCAGGCCGGTGTCGGCCTGCGAGTCCAGCTCCTCCAGCATTCGTTCCAGGGCGCCGGAGGCCGCCACGAGGGAGCGGTAGGAGCGGGCCGCGGGCCGTTCGCCGACCGTGTGCTCGTGGCTCTCGGCGAGCAGCCGGATCAGGGACTCGTCCGGCAGCTGGAGGATCTCCTCCAGCGCGCGTACGGCCCGCAGTGACTCGGGGCGCTGCGGGCGCCGGGCGCCCTGCTGCCAGTAACTCAGGCTCGTCACGCCCACCTTGACCCCGTGGCGCGACAGATGGTGCTGCACGCGCTGCAACGGCAGTCCGCGTGCGGCGATCGCCGCACGCAGTGCGACGTGGAAGGGGCCGCCGCGCAGGGCCGTGTCCAGTTCAGCGGTGGCGACGACGGCGACGTCCGCGTGCTGTGTGGCGTGCGGCATGCAGGGGCCTTTCTGTGAATGTTCACAACGGCTGGTCAGACCGTTGGCGGGGGAGGTCGGGGCCGTCCCGTCGGCGCCGGGGTTCTTCACATCCGTACGCCGCCGTTCACCGCCCCGAGTTCCCCCGCATTGAAGCGTGTTGACCAAGTCCCGACAACACCTGACACCCAACAGCGACGTACTCCTGGCCGAGTCCGGACCCCGCTCCGTCCGGTGGCCGGGTCCGGGCGGCCGGCGTTCACGGAACGCGTCCGCTCGCCCACTCGTCGTACCGGAGACGGGTGGGTCAGGCGGGGATGAGGGAGGCGGTCCGCGGGCGGTCGACGGCGCCGGTCGAGGCGCGGGGAGGCCCGGGTGCGGCCGGCGGTCGGCGTTGTCCACAGGCCCGCCGCGCTGTCACCGCCCGCCAGTAGGGTGTGAGACATGGCCGACCCCTCCAGCTACCGCCCCAAGCCGGGAGAGATCCCGGACACTCCCGGGGTCTACAAATTCCGCGACGAGCACCGCCGGGTGATCTACGTCGGAAAGGCGAAGAGCCTGCGCCAGCGCCTGGCGAGCTACTTCCAGGACCTGTCGAACCTCCACCCCCGCACCCGGACCATGGTCACCACGGCGGCGTCCGTGGAGTGGACCGTGGTGTCCACGGAGGTCGAGGCCCTCCAGCTGGAGTACTCCTGGATCAAGGAGTTCGACCCCCGGTTCAACGTCAAGTACCGCGACGACAAGAGCTACCCGTACCTCGCGGTGACGATGAACGAGGAGTTCCCGCGGGTGCAGGTGATGCGCGGCCAGAAGCGCAAGGGCGTGCGCTACTTCGGGCCGTACGGACAGGCGTGGGCGATCCGCGACACCGTGGACCTGCTGCTGCGCGTCTTCCCGGTCCGCACCTGCTCGGCCGGCGTGTTCAAGAACGCCGCCCGCACCGGCCGCCCCTGTCTGCTCGGCTACATCGGCAAGTGCTCCGCACCCTGCGTCGGCCGTGTCTCGCCCGAGGAGCACGGCGAACTCGCCGAGGACTTCTGCGACTTCATGGCCGGCCGCACCGGCACGTACATCCGCCGCCTCGAACAGAGGATGACCGAGGCGGCGGAGGACATGGAGTACGAGCGGGCGGCCCGCCTGCGCGACGACATCGGGGCCCTGAAGAAGGCCATGGAGAAGAGCGCGGTCGTGCTCGCCGACGCGACCGACGCCGACCTCATCGCGGTCGCCGAGGACGAGCTGGAAGCGGCCGTGCAGATCTTCCACGTGCGCGGCGGGCGCGTGCGCGGCCAGCGCGGCTGGGTGACCGACAAGGTCGAGGAGGTCACGACCGGCGCCCTCGTCGAGCACGCCCTGCAGCAGCTCTACGGCGAGGAGCGCGGTGACGCGGTGCCCAAGGAGGTGCTCGTCCCGGCCCTGCCCGACCCGGTGGAGCCCGTGCAGGAGTGGCTCACCGAGCGGCGCGGGTCCAACGTCTCGCTGCGCATCCCGCAGCGCGGCGACAAGAAGGCCCTCATGGAGACCGTGCAGCGCAACGCCCAGCAGTCGCTCGTGCTGCACAAGACCAAGCGCGCCTCCGACCTGACCACCCGCTCGCGCGCGCTGGAGGAGATCGCCGAGGCCCTCGACCTGGACAGCGCCCCCCTCCGGATCGAGTGCTACGACATCTCGCACCTCCAGGGCGACGACGTCGTGGCCTCCATGGTCGTCTTCGAGGACGGCCTGCAGCGCAAGGGCGAGTACCGCCGCTTCCAGATCAAGGGCTTCGCCGGCCAGGACGACGTGCGTTCCATGCACGAGGTGATCACCCGCCGCTTCCGGCGCTACCTCGCCGAGAAGGAGAAGACGGGGGAGTGGACCGACGGCGAGAACGCCCTCACCGAGGAGGACGGCCGCCCCAAGCGCTTCGCCTACCCGCCGCAGCTCGTGGTGGTCGACGGCGGCCGGCCGCAGGTCGCGGCAGCCAAGAGGGCGCTCGACGAGCTCGGCATCGACGACATCGCCGTGTGCGGGCTGGCCAAGCGGCTGGAGGAGGTCTGGCTGCCGGAGGACGACGACCCGGTGGTCCTGCCGCGCTCCAGCGAGGGGCTCTACCTGCTGCAGCGCGTCCGTGACGAGGCGCACCGGTTCGCGATCACCTACCAGCGCGCCAAACGCGCCAAACGCTTCCGCTCCAGCCCCCTGGACGACGTGCCGGGCCTCGGCGAGACACGCAAGCAGGCACTGATCAAGCATTTCGGTTCGGTGAAGAGGCTCCGGTCCGCGACAATCGACCAGATCTGCGAGGTTCCCGGCATAGGCCGCAAGACGGCCGAGACGGTCGCTGTGGCCCTCGCCCAGGCGGTTCCCGCCGCACCCGCCGTCAACACGGCGACTGGGGAGATCATGGGAGACGAGGAAGAAGACGGGACACCCGAAACGACGGCGGGTGCCCCGGGGGAGCCCGTGACCGCGGGCGCCCCGGACGATCGACGGGGGCAGGAGAGATGACCGAGCACGAGAAGCAGCCCACAGCGGGGCGAGATCGCACGCACGAGGAAGCGGTCGAGAATCCCGCGGAGCAGGACACCGAGCGGAACGTCCGGCCGGACACCCCGCAGCCCGCGGAGCACGACGCCCCGCAGGAGCACGACGCGCAGCAGGAAGACGGAGCACAGGTGAGTACGGGCAGCGAAACAGCCGCGGTCCCCGACGCGGCCATCCCCGAGCTGGTGATCATCTCCGGGATGTCCGGGGCCGGCCGCTCGACGGCCGCGAAGTGTCTGGAGGACCTCGGCTGGTTCGTGGTCGACAACCTGCCGCCCGCGCTGATCCCCACCATGGTGGAGCTCGGCGCCCGCTCGCAGGGCAACGTCGCACGGATCGCGGTCGTCGTCGACGTCCGCGGCCGCCGCTTCTTCGACAACCTGCGCGAGTCCCTCGCCGACCTCGACACCCGGGGCGTCACCCGGCGGATCGTCTTCCTGGAGTCCTCCGACGACGCCCTGGTCCGCCGCTTCGAGTCGGTGCGCCGCCCGCACCCGCTCCAGGGCGACGGCCGGATCGTCGACGGCATCGCCGCCGAGCGTGAACTGCTGCGCGAGCTGCGCGGCGACGCCGACCTGGTGATCGACACCTCCAGCCTCAACGTGCACGAGCTGCGGGCCAAGATGGACGCCCAGTTCGCCGGCGAGGAGGAGCCCGAGCTGCGGGCCACCGTCATGTCGTTCGGCTTCAAGTACGGCCTGCCGGTCGACGCCGACCTGGTCGCCGACATGCGCTTCCTGCCCAACCCGCACTGGGTCCCGGAGCTGCGCCCGTTCAGCGGCCTCAACGAGGAGGTGTCCGCGTACGTCTTCAACCAGCCCGGCGCCAAGGAGTTCCTCGACCGGTACGCCGAGCTGCTGCGGCTCATCGCGGCCGGCTACCGGCGCGAGGGCAAGCGCTACGTGACCATCGCCATCGGCTGCACGGGCGGCAAGCACCGCTCGGTCGCCACCTCGGAGAAGCTCGCCGCGCGCCTCGCCGCCGAGGGCGTGGAGACGGTGGTCGTACACCGGGACATGGGACGCGAATGACCGCACGTTCACCGCGGCTGACCAGGCTGCGCCGGACGATGCCCGAGGGGCGCGCGGGCCGGGCCGTCGAGGCCCGCGGCGCCAGGCCGCGCCGCCGTGGCGCCCAGCCCAAGGTCGTCGCCCTGGGCGGCGGCATGGGCCTGTCGGCCTCGCTCGCCGCGCTGCGCCGGATCACCGGTGACCTCACCGCCGTGGTCACCGTGGCCGACGACGGCGGCTCCAGCGGCCGTCTGCGCGACGAACTCGGCGTGCTGCCGCCCGGCGACCTCCGCAAGGCGCTGGCCGCGCTGTGCGGCGACGACGACTGGGGCCAGACCTGGGCCCGCGTCATCCAGTACCGCTTCCAGTCCCAGGGCGACCTGCACGAGCACGCGGTCGGCAACCTGCTGATCGTCGCCCTGTGGGAGCAGCTCGGCGATCACGTCCAGGCCCTCGACCTGGTCGGCAAGCTCCTGGGCGCGCACGGGCGCGTGCTGCCCATGTCCGCCGTACCCCTGGAGCTCCAGGCCCTGGTCAGGGGGCACGACCCGGACCGGCCCGACGACGTGGACACCGTACGGGGGCAGGCGACCGTCGCCCTCACGCCCGGCGAGGTGCAGTCGGTGCACCTCGTGCCGCACGACCCGCCGGCCGTGCCCGAGGCGGTCGAGGCCGTCCTCGACGCCGACTGGGTGATCCTCGGCCCGGGCTCCTGGTTCTCCTCGGTGATCCCGCACCTGCTCGTGCCCGAGCTGCTCGACGCGCTCACCCAGACGAAGGCGCGCCGGGTACTCTCCCTGAACCTCGCCCCGCAGCCGGGAGAAACCGACGGCTTCTCCCCGCAGCGTCATTTGGAGGTTTTGGGACGACACGCCCCTAAACTCGCCCTGGACGTGGTGCTGGCCGACGAGGCCGCCGTGCCCGACCGCGAAGTGCTCACCGAGGCCGCCAAGCGGCTCGGTGCCGCGGTCGAGCTGGCGCCGGTGGCCCGGCAGGACGGGAGCCCGAGGCACGACCCGGAGCTCCTGGCCGCCGCGTACGACCGTATTTTTCGGATGCATGGAAGGATCGGCCCATGGCGATGACGGCAGCGGTGAAGGACGAGATCTCCCGGCTCCCCGTCACCCGGACCTGCTGCAGGAAGGCGGAGGTCTCCGCCATTCTGCGGTTCGCCGGCGGCCTCCATCTGGTGAGCGGGCGCATTGTGATCGAGGCGGAGCTGGACACCGCGATGGCGGCCCGCCGCCTCAAACGGGACATCCTGGAGATCTTCGGCCACAGTTCCGAACTGATCGTGATGGCGCCCGGCGGACTGCGGCGCGGCTCGCGCTACGTCGTACGGGTGGTGGCCGGCGGGGACCAGCTGGCCCGTCAGACCGGTCTCGTCGACGGCCGCGGCCGTCCCATCCGGGGCCTGCCGCCGCAGGTGGTCTCGGGGGCCACCTGCGACGCCGAGGCGGCCTGGCGCGGGGCGTTCCTGGCGCACGGCTCGCTCACCGAGCCCGGCCGCTCCTCCTCGCTGGAGGTGACCTGCCCGGGCCCGGAGGCCGCGCTCGCGCTGGTCGGCGCGGCCCGCAGGCTGTCGATCGCGGCGAAGGCCCGCGAGGTGCGCGGTGTGGACCGGGTCGTCGTCCGCGACGGCGACGCGATCGGGGCGCTGCTCACCCGGCTGGGCGCGCACGAGTCGGTGCTGGCCTGGGAGGAGCGCCGGATGCGGCGCGAGGTGCGGGCCACGGCGAACCGGCTCGCCAACTTCGACGACGCCAACCTGCGCCGCTCGGCGCGGGCGGCCGTCGCGGCGGGTGCCCGGGTCCAGCGGGCGCTGGAGATCCTCGCCGACGACGTGCCCGAGCATCTCGCCGCCGCGGGCCGGCTGCGCATGGAGCACAAGCAGGCCTCGCTGGAGGAGCTGGGCGCGCTCGCCGACCCGCCGCTGACCAAGGACGCCGTGGCCGGCCGTATCCGCCGGCTGCTCGCGATGGCCGACAAGCGCGCCTCCGACCTCGGCATCCCGAGTACGGAGTGCGGGATCAGCGAGGAGATGGCCGACAACCTGGTCGGCTGAGCCGCGGGGTCGCTGAGCCACCCGGGTCGCCGAGCCGCCAGACCAGGCTTCCGCCCGGTGCTCGCTGCGGGTCCGCGACGCTGATGATCCGTCAAAGCGCCGGTGCTGTAGTCCGATTGGGCGACGGCACCGGCGTTTCCCGCTTGTCGAGGCGCCCTTGACTCGATCATGAACTGTCATGAGCCTGGCAGAGTTCGCTGCTGTGGCGAACTCACGCAAGGGGGGTTCATGAGACGAAGAGCGAGATCGATCCTCGCCGTCGGCGCACTCCTGATCGGCGGAGCGGCCCTCGCGCCCACCGCCCAGGCGCAACCGGGACACGCGTCCGGGAAGTCCGACGCGGACGAGGTCAAGGTCTTCCGCGCCGACGTCACCAAGGCGCAGGTGCCCCTGCTGCTGGCCGCCGGACAGGACGGTCACGAACTCGGCGAGCAGGTGCCCGCGAAGGGCAGCGGCGCCGTCGAGGTCTACCTCACCGACAAACAGGCCGGAAAGCTGGAGAAGCAGGGCGTCCGGCTCACCGAGCACACCTTCTCCGCCAAGGCCCGGGCGCGCGTGGGGGCCGCCGCCGAGGGCGTGTTCCGCCCGTACAGCGGCAGCGGGGGCCTCAAGGAGGAGATCGTCGCGGCCGGGCAGGCGAACCCGGGGCTCACCAAGGTCGTCTCCATCGGCAAGACGGTCAAGGGTCAGGACATCCTCGCGCTCAAACTGACCAAGGGCGCGAAGAAGACCAAGGACGGCTCCAAGCCCTCCGTGCTGTACATGTCCAACCAGCACGCGCGTGAGTGGATCACCCCGGAGATGACCCGCCGGCTGATGCACTACTACCTGGACAACTACAAGAAGGACAAGCGCGTCCGGAAGCTCGTCGACACCACCGAACTCTGGTTCGTGCTGTCGGCGAACCCCGACGGCTACGACTACACCTTCCAGAACTCCGACAACCGCCTGTGGCGCAAGAACCTGCGGGACGTCAACGGCGACGGTGTCATCTCCACCGGCGACGGCGTCGACCTCAACCGCAACTTCGCCTACAAGTGGGGCTACGACGACGAGGGTTCCTCGCCCAACCCCACCAGCGAGACCTACCGCGGTGCCGCGCCGGCATCGGAGCCCGAGACCAGGGCGCTCGACGCCTTCGAGAAGCGGATCGGGTTCACGTACGCCATCAACTACCACTCCGCCGCCGAACTCCTGCTCTACGGGGTCGGCTGGCAGGTGGCCACGCCCACCCCGGACGACGTCGTCTACAAGGCGCTCGCCGGCACGCCCGGCAACTCCGCGATCCCCGGCTACCACCCGCAGGTCTCCTCGGAGCTGTACACGACCAACGGCGAGGCCGACGGCCACGCGGCGAACGTCAACGGCATGTCGATGTTCACCCCCGAGATGTCGACCTGCCAGACCGCCTCGGCCGTCGATCCGGACGACGCCTGGAACGCGGCCGACTGCCGGTCGGTCTTCACCTTCCCGGACGACGAGAAGCTGATCCAGGAGGAGTTCGCGAAGAACGTCCCCTTCGCGCTCTCCGTCGCCGAGACCGCCGCCCACCCGGACCGGCCCTCGTCCTCGGTCGGGCTCGACGCGGCCGACTTCACCCCGGCCGCGTTCACCACCTCGTACTCCCGCGGCGCCGACCAGGAGGTCTCCGTCGTCGTGCGGAAGGCGCTGCGCGACAAGAAGCTCAAGTACCGCGTCAACGGCGGCCGCGCCAGGGCCGTGGCCCTGAGGGCGTGGAAGGGCGGCGAGACGTACGGCGGCGACGACAACCTCTACTTCGACGAGTACCGGGCCAAGGTCGGGGACGGCGACCCGGGCGACAAGGTCGAGGTGTGGTTCACCGGCCGGGCGAAGGGCAAGAAGACCGTCTCCGGCGGTCACTTCACCTACACCGTGGCCGAGCGGCCGCGCGCGGACACCCTCGTGGTCGCCGAGGAGGGCGCGGCCGCCACACAGGCGCAGAAGTACGTCGACGCGCTGAAGGCGGCCGGCCGCAAGGCGGTCGTCTGGGACGTCGCGACGCAGGGCGCGCCGGACGCGCTCGGCGTGCTGGACCACTTCCGCACGGTCGTCCACTACACCGGCGCCGGCGTCCCCGGCAACGCCACCCAGCTCCAGCTGCGCGCCTTCCTCAACGAGGGCGGCAAGCTGATCGAGGCGGGCGAGCGGGCCGGCGGCAGCGTCGACCTCGGCGACGGCACGCTGTCGGACGACTTCAGCCAGTACTACCTGGGCGCCTACTCGCGTACGTCGACCCCCGGGGCCACCGGATTCACCGGCTCCGGGCCCCTCACCGGTCTCACCGCCCCGCTCGGCGAGGCGCCCGGCAACCCGCTCGACCGGGCCGGTACCTACGGCGTGACCTCCGACGAGCTGCCGGCCGCCACCCACCCGCAGTTCGCGAGCGCCGGCGCGGGCCAGTTCGCCGGAACCGTCAACCCGTACGGGCCCTACGCCGGCTCCTACATGGCGGCCGCCGTCCACACGGACGACGCGTACAAGCGGCTCACCCGGACCGTCGACCTCACCGGGGTCACCGCGGCCGACTCGCCCGCCCTGCGCGCACAGCTGCTGTGGGACACCGAGCCCGGCTACGACAACGTCGTGATCGAGGCGCACACCGTGGGGGCCGACGACTGGACGACCCTCCCGGAGGCGGGCGGCGCCACCAGCACCGCCGTGCCGGCGGAGTGCGAGGGCGGCTTCTACGTCGGTGAGCACCCCTGGCTGAAGCACTACCTGACGGTCGGGTCCGGCGGCTGCACGGCCTCCGGCACCTCCGGCGCGTGGAACAGCCTCACCGGCGCCTCCAACGGCTGGCAGCAGGTGAACTTCGACCTGAGCGCTTACGCGGGCAGGTCGGTCGAGGTGTCGATCAGCTACGTCACCGACCCCGGCACCGGCGGTCACGGCGTCCTCGCCGACGACACCGCGCTCGTGGTGGGCGGCAGGGCCACCGGGGCCGAGGGCTTCGAGACCTCGCGCGGTCCCTGGAGCGTGGCCGGACCGCCCCCGGGCAGCCCGGCCGTCCTCAAGGACTGGACGCGCACCGGGACCCTGTTCCAGACCTACGGAGCGGTCACCACGGACGACACCGTGCTGCTGGGCTTCGGCCTGGAACACGTCACCGCGGCGGCCGACCGGACCGCGCTGATCAAGAAGGCCCTCGCGGCCCTGAAAGGGTGATCCACCCGGTCGACGGGGGCTGATTCCCCGTAGTTCCCCGTAGTCACATCGGGTGATCGGTTCTTCCGACCCGGGCGGTCCGTACCCCTACTGGCGGGTACGGACCGCCCTGCCGTGTATGGGGCATCTCGATGTCACTCCGGGGGCGTCAGGGAGGTAGGGTCGTAGGCGGTCGGGGACATCCCATACAGCTCGCCGGTGTCGAACCCGGCGTACCAACGAGGAGATCGGTTTCGTGACGATCCGCGTAGGCATCAACGGCTTTGGCCGCATCGGTCGTAACTACTTCCGCGCGCTGCTGGAGCAGGGTGCTGACATCGAGATCGTGGCTGTCAACGACCTGGGTGACACCGCGACCACCGCTCATCTGCTGAAGTACGACACCATCCTGGGCCGCCTCAAGGCCGAGGTGACGCACACCGCAGACACGATCACCGTCGACGGCCACACCATCAAGGTGCTGTCGGAGCGCAACCCCGCCGACATCCCGTGGGGTGACCTCGGCGTCGACATCGTCATCGAGTCGACCGGCATCTTCACGAAGAAGGCCGACGCCGAGAAGCACATCGCCGGCGGCGCCAAGAAGGTCCTCATCTCGGCTCCGGCCAAGGACGAGGACATCACCATCGTGATGGGCGTCAACCAGGACAAGTACGAGGCGGCGAACCACCACGTCATCTCCAACGCCTCCTGCACCACCAACTGTGTGGCGCCGATGGCCAAGGTGCTCGACGAGAACTTCGGCATCGTCAAGGGCCTGATGACGACGGTCCACGCGTACACCAACGACCAGCGCATCCTGGACTTCCCGCACTCGGACCTGCGCCGCGCCCGCGCCGCCGCCGAGAACATCATCCCGACCACGACGGGTGCCGCGAAGGCCACCGCCCTGGTCCTGCCGCAGCTCAAGGGCAAGCTCGACGGCATCGCGATGCGCGTCCCGGTCCCGACCGGCTCGGCCACCGACCTGGTCGTGACGCTCCAGCGCGAGGTCACCAAGGACGAGGTCAACGCCGCGTTCAAGAAGGCCGCCGACGACGGCGACCTCAAGGGCTACCTGACCTACACCGAGGACCCGATCGTCTCCTCGGACATCGTCGGCGACCCGGCCTCCTGCACCTTCGACTCCTCCCTGACCATGGTCCAGGAGGGCAACTCGGTGAAGATCCTCGGCTGGTACGACAACGAGTGGGGCTACTCCAACCGCCTCGTCGACCTCACGGTCTTCGTCGGCAACCAGCTCTGACCGACAGAGCAGGCACCTCGATGTGAGGGCAGGGCTCGGGCCGCGCGAGGACGCGCCGCCCGAGCCCTGCCGCACGTACGGAACAAGCCCTCTCACGATCACGGTTTCACGAGCCGTCACCAGGAGTTCCCTCAATGAAGACGATCGACGAACTTCTCGCCGAAGGTGTCGCGGGCAAGCGGGTCTTCGTCCGCGCCGACCTCAACGTCCCGCTGGACGGGACCACCATCACCGACGACGGCCGGATCCGCGCCGTCCTGCCCACCGTCAAGGCCCTCGCCGAGGCCGGCGCCCGGGTGGTCGTCGCCTCGCACCTCGGCCGCCCCAAGGGCGCCCCGGACCCCGCCTTCTCGCTCGCCCCCGCCGCCGCCCGCCTCGGTGAACTCCTCGGCGCCGACGTGGCGTTCGCGACCGACACGGTCGGCGAGTCCGCCGCGTCCACGGTCGCGGGCCTCACCGACGGCCGGATCGCCGTCCTGGAGAACCTGCGCTTCAACGCCGGCGAGACCTCCAAGGACGACGCCGAGCGCGGCGCGTTCGCCGACCAGCTGGCGCGGCTCGCCGACCTGTACGTCGGCGACGGCTTCGGCGCCGTGCACCGCAAGCACGCCTCGGTCTTCGACCTCCCGGCCCGCCTGCCGCACGCCGCCGGCTACCTCATCGCCACCGAGGTCGCCGTCCTGAAGAAGCTCACCGAGGAGGTCGAGCGGCCCTACGTCGTCGCCCTCGGCGGCTCCAAGGTCTCCGACAAGCTCGCCGTCATCGACCAGCTCCTCGGCAAGGCCGACCGCCTTCTCGTCGGCGGAGGCATGGTGTTCACCTTCCTCAAGGCCAAGGGGTACGAGGTCGGCGCCTCCCTCCTCCAGGAGGACCAGATCCCGGTCGTCCAGGAGTACATCGAGCGGGCGGAGAAGAACGGCGTCGAGCTGGTCCTCCCCGTCGACGTGCTGACCGCCACCGGGTTCCCGGACCTGAAGACCAAGGCGCCGTCGAACCCGAACACCGTCGCCGCGGACGCCATCCCCGCCGACCAGCTGGGCCTGGACATCGGCCCGGAGTCCCGGAAGCTGTACGCCTCGAAGCTCGCCGACGCCGCCACCGTCTTCTGGAACGGTCCCATGGGCGTCTTCGAGCACCCCGACTACGCCGAGGGCACCAAGGCGGTCGCCCAGGCCCTTCTCGACTCCCCGGCCTTCACGGTCGTCGGTGGTGGCGACTCCGCCGCCGCCGTCCGCATCCTGGGCTTCGACGAGACGGCATTCGGCCACATCTCGACCGGCGGCGGCGCCTCCCTCGAATACCTCGAGGGCAAGACGCTCCCCGGCCTCGCCGCACTGGAGGACTGACCCCGTATGACCACTCGTACGCCGCTGATGGCGGGCAACTGGAAGATGAACCTCAACCACCTCGAGGCCATCGCCCACGTCCAGAAGCTCGCCTTCGCCCTGGCCGACAAGGACTACGAGGCCTGTGAGGTCGCGGTCCTGCCGCCCTTCACCGACCTGCGCTCCGTGCAGACCCTGGTCGACGGCGACAAGCTCAAGATCAAGTACGGCGCCCAGGACGTCTCGGCGCACGACTCCGGCGCCTACACCGGCGAGATCTCCGGCTCGATGCTCGCCAAGCTCAAGTGCACGTACGTGGCCGTCGGCCACTCCGAGCGCCGCCAGTACCACGACGAGACCGACGCCGTCGTGAACGCCAAGGTCAAGGCCGCCTACAAGCACGGCCTGACCCCGATCCTGTGCGTGGGCGAGGAGCTGGACGTCCGCGAGGCGGGCAACCACGTCACGCACACCCTCACCCAGGTCGAGGGCGGCCTGAGGGACATCCCGGCCGAGCAGGCCGAGACCGTCGTGATCGCCTACGAGCCCGTGTGGGCCATCGGCACCGGCAAGGTGTGCGGCGCCGAGGACGCGCAGGAGGTCTGCGCCGCCGTCCGCGCCAAGGTCGCCGAGCTGTACACGCAGGAGCTGGCCGACAAGGTCCGCATCCAGTACGGCGGCTCGGTGAAGTCCGGCAACGTCGCCGAGATCATGGCGCAGGCCGACATCGACGGCGCCCTGGTCGGGGGCGCCTCGCTGGACGCCGACGAGTTCGTCAAGATCGTGCGCTTCCGCGACCAGTGAGTCGATCAGTGAGTAGGCGGTAGCGACGATCCGTCGTACCCTTACGGGGGCATGGTGGCCAGCCACCGTGCCCCCGTCGTCCATCCGAGTCCGAGGAAGTTGGTCCAGCCGTGGTTCTGGGGTTCTCGATCGCCCTGATCGTCTTCAGCCTGCTGATGATGCTGCTGGTGCTGATGCACAAGGGAAAGGGCGGCGGCCTCTCCGACATGTTCGGTGGCGGTATGCAGTCGTCCGTCGGCGGCTCCTCGGTCGCCGAGCGCAACCTGGACCGCATCACCGTGGTGATCGGTCTGCTGTGGTTCACGTGCATCGTCGTCCTCGGCATCCTGATGAAGACGAACACCTGATCAACGGCTGACACAGCACACCACGCACGCACATCACACACGTACATTCCGCACGTAAGGCCCCATGTTCGGTACGCGCAGCTTAGCGCGGCCTATCATGGGGCTTGCGTCTAGGTGTAGGGGCTGTAACTCCAACCACTGGACGCGCGTTGGGCCTTACGTAGACTGAGGCGCTCGCAACGAAGCGACACGTCGACTCGCTTCGCGGCACCATCACGCAGGGAGTTACGACCGTGGCAAGTGGCAACGCGATCCGAGGTAGCCGGGTCGGGGCGGGGCCGATGGGCGAGGCCGAGCGCGGCGAGTCCGCGCCGCGTCTGCGCATCTCCTTCTGGTGCTCCAACGGGCACGAGACGCAGCCCAGCTTCGCCAGCGACGCACAGGTCCCCGACACCTGGGACTGTCCGCGCTGCGGCTTCCCCGCCGGTCAGGACCGGGACAACCCGCCGGACCCGCCGCGCACCGAGCCGTACAAGACGCACCTCGCGTATGTGCGGGAGCGGCGCAGCGACGCGGACGGCGAGGCGATCCTCGCCGAGGCGCTCGCCAAACTGCGGGGCGAGATCTAGAAGTCGACAACCGGCCGGTCACCCAGGGGTGTCTGGCCGGAGCTGTCTCCCACCGCGTGCGCCGGCGATCGTCCGCCGCCCGCCGGGCCGTTCGCGCGCCCGCGACCCGGAGCCCGCTCCCCGTGCGGGCGCACGATGCCGCCGGTTCACTGTGAACGCGGCTTTCCTCGCCGGGTGCCTCACCCGCGTACACAGCGACGCGCCCACCCGGCCGCCTTCACTTCTCCCGCCCTTCCTGCCCGGCCGTTCCGGCTCGTCGCCAGCCCGTTGATACCGCCGCGTCGGATGGACGTACCTGTTGTTGCACCGTACGACCACGTGACGCGGGGTCGCGTCCCCCACCGAGCAACCAGGTGGGGACCGGCAGCGGGGCGCGGCACAGGCGAGGAAGAAGGCTGAAGTCCGAGATGAACGCAGACGGCCGTACCAGGCTGAATCAGACGCCCGAGTGGACCGCTCTGGCCAGGCACCGTGAGGAACTCGGCGAGGTCCGGCTGCGGGAGCTGTTCGCCGCCGACCCGGGACGCGGCACCGGGTACACGCTGCGGGTCGGTGACCTCCACGTCGACTACTCCAAGCAGCTCGTCACCGACGAGACCCTGCGGCTGCTGCGCGAACTGGCCGCCGCGACGGACGTGTTCGGCCTCCGGGACGCCATGTTCCGCGGCGAGCGGATCAACACCAGCGAGAACCGCGCCGTGTTGCACACCGCGCTGCGCGCCCCGCGGGACGCCGTGATCGAGGTCGACGGGCAGAACGTCGTACCGGGGGTGCACGCCGTTCTCGACAGGATGGCCGGCTTCGCCGAACGCGTCCGCTCCGGCGCCTGGACCGGCCACACCGGCAGGCGCATCAGGAACGTCGTCAACATCGGCATCGGCGGCTCCGATCTCGGCCCGGCGATGGCGTACGAGGCGCTGCGCAGCTTCACCGACCGCGACCTCACGGTCCGCTCCGTGTCCAACGTCGACGGCGCCGACCTGCACGAGGCGATCCGTGACCTGGACCCCGCTCAGACCCTGTTCGTCATCGCGTCCAAGACGTTCACCACGATCGAGACGATCACCAACGCGACCTCGGCCCGCGCGTGGCTGCTCGCCGAGCTGAAGGCCGGTCAGGAGGCCGTGGCCCGGCATTTCGTGGCCCTGTCCACGAACGCCGAGAAGGTCCGCGGCTTCGGCATCGACCCGGACAACATGTTCGAGTTCTGGGACTGGGTCGGCGGCCGCTACTCCTACGACTCGGCCATCGGCCTGTCGCTGATGATCGCGATCGGCCCGGACCGCTTCCGGGAGATGCTCGACGGCTTCCACCTCGTCGACGAACACTTCAGGACCGCACCCGCCGAGTCCAACGTGCCGCTGCTGCTGGGCCTGTTGGGGATCTGGTACGGCAACTTCCACGACGCCCAGTCGCACGCCGTGCTCCCCTACAGCCACTACCTCTCCAGGTTCACCGCGTATCTCCAGCAGCTGGACATGGAGTCCAACGGCAAGTCCGTCGGCCGTGACGGCCGGGAGGTCGACTGGCAGACGGGTCCCGTGGTGTGGGGCACGCCGGGCACCAACGGCCAGCACGCCTACTACCAGCTGATCCACCAGGGTACGAAGCTGATCCCGGCGGACTTCATCGGCTTCGCCGAGCCGGTCGCCGACCTCGCCGACGGGCTGAAGGCCCAGCACGACCTGCTGATGGCGAACTTCTTCGCGCAGACCCAGGCGCTGGCCTTCGGCAAGACGCCGGACGAGGTGCGCGCGGAAGGGGTGCCGGAGGACCTCGCGTCGCACAGGACCTTCCCGGGCAACCACCCCACGACCACCATCCTCGCGCGTGAGCTGACCCCCTCGGTCCTGGGCCAGCTCGTCGCGCTGTACGAGCACAAGGTGTTCGTGCAGGGCGCGGTGTGGGACATCGACTCCTTCGACCAGTGGGGCGTCGAACTCGGCAAGGTCCTCGCGAAGCGGGTGGAACCGGCGCTCACCGAGGGCGCGGACGTGCCGGGACTGGACGCCTCCACGAAGGCCCTGGTCGCCGCCTACCGGGAGCTGCGCGGCCGGCAGTGACCGGCGGGCCGCGGCGGTGGTGCGGGAGGGGCGGGCGGGGTGGCACGTGGGCACCTTCAACTTCCCGAGTCTGGCCCTCGCGGCGAACGCGAACCCCACCACCGCGCAGAGCGCGTCCCGAACCGGCGAACCCGCGGG
>NZ_JBEXCW010000069.1:0-46074 GCF_040605435.1 Streptomyces sp. NPDC005574 | reverse complement strand
GGCCCCGGGGCCCCTGCCACCCCGGGTTGATGTGGGGCGCGTATCACATACCATCCGCCCCCCACCCCACTTTTGCGGCTCCTGAGCGCCAGGTAAGGTTAGGTTAGCCTCACCGATCAACGGGCGCCCGGCCCATCGGTACGGCACGACCTGTCCATCCCGTCGGGGAGGTGAACCGCGTGTACGTGTGCAGCTGCTTCGGTGTGACCGAGGCGCAGGTGAAGCGGCACGCGGAGGGCGGTGCCTGCACCCCCCGCCAGATAGCCTCGGCCTGCAAGGCCGGCACGGACTGCGGTTCGTGCGTGCGCCGCATCCAGGCGCTGCTGGGACGGGACGCCCGCCCGCGCCGTGACCTCGCCGAGCAGGGGCAGCCGGTGTCGGCCACCCTCGGTGACCTCGACGAACTGGACGAGGCGGCCTGACTTCCCCCGGGGACTCAGCTCTCCGGCTGCTCGATCAGCTGCGCGATGTACAACGCCTCACCGAGCTTCTCCAGCAGTTCCAGCTGGGTGTCCAGATAGTCGATGTGGTGCTCCTCGTCGGCGAGGATCGACTCGAAGATGTTCGCGGACGTGATGTCGCCCTTGGTGCGCATCACCTCGATGCCCCGCCTGAGCCGGTCGATCGCCTCGACCTCGACCTGCCGGTCCGCCTCGAACATCTCCCGGACGGTCTGGCCCACCCGGACGTGGAAGAGCCGCTGGTAGTTCGGCAGCCCCTCCAGGAAGAGGATCCGGTCGGTGAGCACCTCCGCGTGCTTCATCTCGTCGAACGACTCGTGTCGCGTGTACTTCGCGAGCTTCGTCCAGCCGAAGTTCTCCTGCATCTTGGCGTGCAGGAAGTACTGGTTGATCGCGGTGAGCTCGCCGGTCAGCTGCTCGTTGAGGAATTCGATGACCTCGGGGTCGCCCTGCATCGCAGAGGCTCCTTCCAACCGGGGGAACTGGCAGATTGCGCCGCATGATTGCATCGGTCACGAAGATCGTCCAGTAAGTGTTCACTTAGTAAGTAAGTGCGGTCTCGGACCGAATTGCCCGGATGGGGAAGGGGGCGGTCGGCGCACCGTCCCCGGTCTGTCAGGATGGAGTCATGGGTCAGCCGGTGGAACGCGAGTCGGGAGCAGCGGCACACTCCGAGCTACCACCGGGGCAACGCCTGCAGCGCGGCTGGCCCGTCACCCACTACGGCCCGGTCCCCAAGTTCCGGCCCGAGCGCTGGGAGTTCCGGGTCTTCGGCGCGACCGCCGACGGCGAGAAGCGCTGCTGGACCCACGAGGAGTTCACGGCCCTGCCGTACGCCACGGTCCTGGCCGACCTGCACTGCGTCACGAAGTTCAGCATGATCGGCGCCGAGTGGGGCGGCATCCCGGCCCGCACCATCCTGGAGACCGCCCCGCCCGCACCCGGCGTCACCCATGTGATGGTGTGGGCGGAGTACGGCTTCAGCTCGAATGTGCGACTGTCGGACTTCGCGTCCGAGAGCACGATCTTCGCCACCCACAAGGACGGCGAGCTGCTGACCGCCGAGCACGGCTTCCCGCTCCGCCTGGTCGTCCCCCACCTGTACGCCTGGAAGGGACCCAAGTGGGTCCGCGGTGTGGAGTACATGACCGCCGACCGCCGCGGCTTCTGGGAGGAGCGCGGCTATCACAACATCGGCGACCCCTGGCGGGAGCAGCGGTACTCCTACCAGGAGGAGCCCGGCGAGGGCCCCGAGCTCTGACCCGCCCGCGCGGTCAGCCGTCCCGCAGCTTCTTCAGCCGCTCCACGTCCGCCGCGTGGCCCTCCCGGCCCCCGGGCGTCTCGATCACCAGCGGTACCCCGGCCGTGGCCGGGTGGGTGAACAGCGCCCGGAACGGGTCCTCGCCGATGTGGCCGGCGCCGATGTTCTCGTGCCGGTCCTTGTGGGCGCCGGCCACGTCCTTGGAGTCGTTGGCGTGGATGAGCCGCAGCCGGCCCTCGCCGACCGTGTCCACCAGCAGGTCCAGCGTCTGGTGCATGCCGTTCGGCCCCGTCAGGTCGTGCCCGGCCGCGAAGATGTGGCACGTGTCCAGGCACACCCCGAGCCTCGGATGGGCGTCCAGCGCCTCGAAGTACGGCCCGAAGTCCCAGGTGCGGGAGCAGAGCGAGGAGCCCTGTCCGGCGGTCGACTCCAGCAGAAGGTACGGATCGTCGTCGTGGGTGAGCTCCTCCAGCAGCGGCAGCAGGTACTCCCGCACCTGCTTCAGGGCCACCGACCGCTCCCGGCCGCCGGTCGCGCTCCCCGTGTGCACGACCACGCCCCGGGCGCCGATCGCCCGCCCCCGGCGCAGCGAATGCCGCAACGAGGTGACCGAGTTCTCAGCCGTCGCCGCGGTGTGCGAACCGAAGTTGATCAGGTACGGCGCGTGCACGTACGCCGGGATCGACTCCGCCTCGCACCCCGCGCGGAACGCCTCGTCCTGCCGCGGGTCGCCGGCGGGGGTGGCCCAGCCGCGCGGGTTGGCGACGAAGACCTGCACGGTCTCGGCCCCCAGTTCACGGGCGTAGGACAGGCCCACGGAGTGCAGGCCGCCGGCCACGGGGATGTGGCCGCCGACGGGGTTGCGGGACGGACCGGGTTGCTGGCTCTTCACCCGTTCAGGGTGTCATGGGCACGGGAGTGCCCGGTCACCTGATCTTGATGGTGATCGTGGACCCCTTGGGGGCCGTCTCCCCGCCCTCCACGGACTGGCTCCTGACGGTGTCGCCGAACAGCCCGAGCAGGCCCCGGCTCTCGTCGACCTCGAAGCCGGCGTCCTCGAGGGCCGACTTCGCGTCGTCCACGCTGTCCCCGACGACGTCCGGGACCTCGACCATCTCCGGTCCCTTGGACAGCGTCAGCGTCACCGTGTCGCCCTCCGCGGCCTCGGCGCCGTCCCCCGGGGTCTGCCGGGCGACCTGGCCCTTGTCGAACTCGGAGGTGACCTGCTCGGCGGACACCTTCACCTTCAGGCCCGCCTCGTCCAGGTCGGCGCGGGCCTCGTCGAGGCTCTCGCCGGTGACGTCGGGGACGTCCACCGGGCTGCCCTTGCTGACGAGGAGGGCGATCGCCGAGTCAGCGTGCCGTGTCGTGCCCGCGCCCGGCTCCGTGCTGATCACGGACCCCCTGGCGACCTCGTCGCTGAAGTCGCGGGTCACCATGCCGGGCGCCAGCCCGGCCTTGCGCAGCCGGCTCCTCGCCTCGTCGAGACGGACGCCCTCCAGGTCCGGCACCCGCACGGTCTCCGGGCCGTCGGAGATCGTCAGGGTCACGGTGTCGTGGTCGCGGATACGGCTGCGCGGGGCCGGGTCGGTCGTGATGACCGTGCCGCGCCGCACGGTGTCGCTGTAGTCGTGCTTCGACCTGCCGGCCTCCAGTCCGGCCGCCTCCAGCCGGCCCTTCGCCTTCGCCTCGGTCTGCCCCAGCACCGCGGGGACGGTGGTGAACTGACCGGAGTTGATGTACCAGACGCCCGCACCGACGCCCAGGACCAGCAGCACGGCGGCGATCAGGGTGACGAGCCCGCGCCGGGGCCGGGAGCGGCGGCGCGGCGGCAGCGGCGGGGGGCTCTCCAGCCGGCTGGTGCGGTTGAACACCGCCTGCTGCCCGGCCGTGGCGTCGTGGTCCTCGTTGACGGGCAGTGGGCGCACGGTCAGCGAACGCGGGATCACGCTCGTGCGGTCCTCGGCGTGCGCGGCGCCCGACGTGATCGCGCGCGGCGGCTCCGCGTCCAGCTGATCCTCGCCGAGCAGGGCGCGCACCACCCGGACCCGCGCCAGCAGCTCCACCGCGTCGTACGGGCGGACGCCGGCATCGCGCGCGGTCGCCGAGGCGACCAGCTCGTCCAGCTGGTGGGGCAGCCCCGGCACGACGGCCGAGGGCGGGGGCACGTCCTCATGGAGGTGCTTGTAGAGCACCACGGCGGCGGAGTCCCCGCCGTGCGGCTTCTCGCCGGTCAGCATCTCGTAGAACACGACACCGCACGCGTACACGTCGACGCGGGGGTCGGCGGCGCCGTCCGCGATCTGCTCCGGCGCGAGGTAGGAGACGGTGCCGAGCAGCGTTCCGGTGGTGCTGGTGACGGTGTCGACGGACCGGACGAGTCCGAAGTCGGCGACCTTGACCCGCCCGTCGTCCCCGATCAGCACGTTCTCGGGCTTCATGTCCCGGTGCACGAACCCGGCGCGGTGCGCGGCGCCCAGCGCGGCGAGCACCGGCTCCAGGATGTCCAGGGCGGCGCGCGGCTGCAGCGCCCCGCGCTCGCGCAGCACGTCCCGCAGGGTGCAGCCGGCGACGTACTCCATGGCGAGATAGACGTACGACCCGTCGGTGCCCTGGTCGAAGACCTGCACGACGTTGGGGTGCGCGAGCCGGGCCACGGACTTCGCCTCGCGGATGAACCGCTCGACGAAGGAACCGTCGGCCGCCAGCGCCGGGTGCATCACCTTCAGCGCGAGCACACGGTCCAGGCGGGTGTCCAGGGCCCGGTAGACCGTGGCCATCCCGCCGACCGCGATCCGCGCGTCGACGCGGTAGCGGCCGTCGAGCACCTGCCCGACAAGCGGGTCCTGAAGGGTCGTATCCACGCAGGTGAGTGTACGAGCCGCCACGGACAGCCCCACGGTTTCACCCGATATCGGGGCGGGACTGCAGCCGACCTGTGACGCTTCGCACACCGTGCCGAGGCCGCCGCGGACCGCCCGGCGGGGCCCGCGGCGCAGCTCAGAACGCGGGACGCTCCGGGTCCAGCACGGCCAGGCCCTCGCCGGGGGACGACGCCTGCGCGAAGTGCCGCCGCGGAATGCGGCCCGCCAGCCGGGCCAGCCGGCCCGCCTCCACCCCGGCCCGCATCGCGGCGGCCATCAGCACCGGCTCCTGCGCGCGGGTCACCGCCGAGGCCAGCATCACCCCGGCGCACCCCAGCTCCATCGCCAGCGCCACGTCGGAGGCCGTACCGGCGCCCGCGTCCAGGATCACCGGCACGCGCGCGTGCTCCACGATCAGCTGGAAGTTGTGCGGGTTGCGGATGCCGAGGCCCGAGCCGATCGGCGAGCCCAGCGGCATCACGGCGGCGCAGCCGACATCCTCCAGCTTCCGCGCCAGCACCGGGTCGTCGTTGGTGTACGGCAGCACGGTGAACCCGTCGTCGACGAGGGTCTCCGCCGCCTCCAGCAGCTCGACCGGGTCCGGCAGCAGGGTGCGCTCGTCGGCGATGACCTCCAGCTTCACCAGGGCGGTGCCCAGCGCCTCGCGGGCCAGCCGGGCGGTCAGCACCGCCTCGCCCGCGGTGAAGCAGCCCGCCGTGTTGGGCAGGACCCGGATGCCCAGCCGCTCCAGCACCGACAGGACGGAGCCGTGCACCGAGGGGTTCACACGCCGCATCGCGACGGTCGTCAGCTCCGTCCCGGACGCCACCAGCGCGCGTTCCAGGACGTCGAGGCTGGGCGCGCCGCCCGTACCCATGATCAGACGGGAGGTGAAGGGCGTACCGCCCAGGACGAAGGGGTCGTCGGCCATCGGTCAGCCTCCTTGGACGGCGGTGAGGACTTCCACGCGGTCTCCCTCGCGCAGGGAGGTGGCGGACCACCGCGCGCGCGGGACGACGGTCTCGTTGAGCGCGGCGGCCACGCCCGAGGGCGCCGCGGTGAGGGAGCGCACGAGGGTGTCCAGGCCGGTGCCCGGCTCGACCCGCAGGGGTTCACCGTTGACGGAGATGTTCATACGGGCTGCTCCACGCGGACGGCGGCGCCGAAGCGACGGGGTGTGAAGGGGCGGGCCTCGTCGGGCAGTTCACCCGTGGTCAGGGCGTGTGCCAGGACGTCGCCGGTGACCGGTGTCAGCAGCACGCCGTTGCGGTGGTGCCCGGTGGCCAGCAGCAGGCCCGGCAGGGCGGTCGGGCCCAGCAGCGGCGCGTTGTCGGGCGAGCCGGGGCGCAGTCCCGCGCGTGTCTCGGTCAGCGGCAGCTCGGTGATGCCGGGCACCAGCTCGTGCGCGTCGCGCAGCAGCTCGTACACCCCGCCCGCCGTCACGGTGGTGTCCCAGCCGAGCTCCTCGCTGGTCGCGCCGACCACCAGCTCGCCGTTCTCCCGCGGCACCAGGTAGACGTGGCTGCCGCGGACCACGGCGCGCACGGTCCGGCTCAGGAACGGCGCGTACGGCTTCGGCACGGTCAGCCGCAGCACCTGCCCCTTCACCGGCCGTACGGGCGGCAGCACGTCGTCGGGGACGCCGGCGAGCCGCCCGCTGAGGCTGCCGCCCGCCAGCACCACCTGGCCCGCGCCGAGCGCGGTCCCTTCGGCGGTCGTGACACCCGCCGCGCGGCCGCGGACGACGGTCAGCCGGTCGGCCCGGGTGCGGTGGAAGACGACGCCCGCCCGTTCGCAGGCCGCCACCAGCGCGCCCGCCAGCCGCCGCGGGTCCACCTGGTGGTCGCCGTCCACCCGCAGCCCACCGCGCACACCGGGCGCCAGCAGCGGTTCCAGGCGCCGGCACTCCCGCCCGGACAGCCACTCCGAGTCCAGCCCCGACCGCCCCTGGAGCGCGTGCAGTTCACGCAGGTGGGCGCGGTCGTCGGCGTCCAGCGCGACCGCGAGGGTGCCGCACCGCCGGTAGCCGAGGTCGTGACCGGTGAGGTCGGTCAGCTCCGCCACGAAGTCCGGATAGCGGCCGGCCGAGGCCAGGTTCAACCCGAGCAGGGTCTGCTCGCCGTGGTGCAGTTCGGTGACCGCGGCCAGCATCCCGGCCGCGACCTGCGCGGCTCCGCCACCCGGTCCGGGGTCCACCACGGCGGTCCCGAAGCCGCGCTGCGCGGCCCGCCAGGCCGTGACCAGGCCGATGATCCCGCCCCCGATGACGAGGACGTCTGAGGTCCGTGGAGACGACATGGGCGTCCAGCCCCTCCCTTCGCCGGCATGACCCGGATCAGGTTCGTACGGTCGGAGGCCGCCAGCCTCCCTCTCAGCCCGGTGCGTCCGGGCTCCCGCGAGTGCTCTACGTCCGCCACCCTAGTCCGCCGCCGCCCGTCTCGGTAAGGGAGCCTCACGCCGCGGCCGGTCCGCTCGGCGCGAGCGGTGTGGAACAGGTCACTGAGCACGACGGCTGACTGACAAATTGTCAGTTGTCTATGGTGATCAGGTGAGCGAGCAGACGCAGGAATCCGGCACGGCACCGTCGCGCGTGGTCGTCGTCGGCGCGGGCATGGCAGGGGTGCAGACGGCGGTCGCCCTGCGGGAGCAGGGCTTCACCGGCAGCGTCACGCTGATCGGCGCGGAGCCCCACCAGCCCTACGACCGGCCGCCGTTGTCCAAGGCGGTGCTGCTCGGAAAGGCCGAGGGCTCGGCCTTCGACGTCGACTTCGAGGCGCTCGGCATCGAACTCCGGCTCGGACGCGAGGTGACCGGCGTCCGCCCCGCCGACCACGAACTGGACACCGCCGAGGGGCCGGTGCCCTACGACGAACTCGTCCTCGCCACCGGCGCGGAACCCGTCCGGCTGCCGGGCGCCGAGGGCGTGCCCGGCGTGCACCTGCTGCGCACCCTGGACGACGCCGAGCGGCTGCGCCCGGTCCTGGCCCGGCAGCACGACATCGTGGTCGTGGGGGCCGGCTGGATCGGCGCGGAGTTCGCCACGGCCGCGCGCGAGGCGGGCTGCGCGGTGACGGTCGTGGAGGCCGCGGACCGGCCGCTCGCGGGTGCGCTGCCCGCCGAGGTGGCCGCCCCGATGGCCGGCTGGTACGCCGACCACGGGGTGACCCTGCGCACCCACGCGCGCGTGGCGCGCGTCGAGCCCGGCTCGGTCGTCCTCGACGACGGCTCCCGGCTGCCCGCCGGAGCCGTCGTGGTCGGCATCGGCGCCCGGCCCGCCACCGGCTGGCTGGCCGGCTCCGGCATCGCCCTGGGCGCCCGGGGCGACGTCCTGGCCGACGACCACCTGCGGTCCTCCGCGCCGGACGTGCACGCGGTCGGCGACTGCGCCTCGTTCCCGTCCGGGAGATACGGCGAGCGGCTCCTGGTGCACCACTGGGACAACGCCCTGCAGGGCCCGCGCACGGTGGCCGCGAACATCATCGGCGAGACCCCGGCGGTCTACGACCCGGTGCCGTACTTCTGGTCCGAGCAGTTCGGCCGTTTCGTCCAGTACGTCGGCCACCACGCGTCGGCCGACACGACCCTGTGGCGCGGCGACCCGGCCGGCCCCGCCTGGTCGGTCTGCTGGCTGCGCGAGGGCCGCCTGGAAGCCCTGCTGGCGGTGGGCCGGCCCCGGGACCTCGCCCAGGGACGGCGCCTGATCGAGGCGGGCACGCCGATGGACCCCGCGCTCCTGGCCGACCCGGCCAGGCCCCTGAAGGCGGCCACGGCCTAGGTCCCCTCGGGGGCGAGGCGCCAGGATCCCGCCGGGTGACGCGAAGCGCCAGGTGGCGGGGGCCCGGCTTCCGACTGTCGGTGCGGGATGGCACGCTTGATCCTGTGACCGAGATTGACGCAAAGATCGATGCTCTCGTCCCTGCCTGGCTCACCCTCCCCGACATCGCAGAGATGCTCGATGTCGAGGTGACGCGTGCGCGCCAGCTGGTCAAGGACGGCCACCTCATCGCCGTACGCCGTGGGGAGAACCGCGCACTGCACGTCCCCGCCGCCTTCATCGACGAGGACAAGGTCGTCAAGGGCCTGATCGGGACCCTGACCCTGCTGCGGGACGACGGCTTCTCCGACGAAGAGATGATCGAGTGGCTCTTCACCCCCGACCCGAGCCTGCCCGGCACCCCCGCGCAGGCCCTCAGTGAGAACCGCGGCACGGAGGTGAAGCGCCGGGCCCAGGCGCTCGCCGTCTGAACCGGCCGGCCGCACGACCCGCCCGGCGCACGGACCGCGGCCGGCCACGGCCGGGCGCCGCACCCCGGTCACGGCCCGGGTGCGGCGCGTCCGCGCGCCCCCGACCACGCACCGCCAACGGGGGGACCCACCCATGCCCGGCACCGCCACCGCACGCGCCCGACTCGCCGACGCCCGGCTCTACCTCTGCACCGACGCCCGCAGGCGCCAGGGCGACCTCGCCGAGTTCCTGGACGCCGCCCTGGCCGGGGGAGTGGACATCGTGCAGCTGCGCGACAAGGGCATGGAGGCGGCGGAGGAGCTGGAGCACCTCGGGGTCCTCGCCGACGCGTGCGCCCGCCACGGCAGGCTCCTCGCGGTCAACGACCGCGCGGACGTCGCCCACGCGGCCGGCGCCGCCGTCCTCCATCTGGGCCAGGGCGACCTCCCGGTTCCCGCCGCCCGCGCGATCCTCGGCGACGACGTCCTGATCGGCCGCTCCACGCACTCCGGACCGGAGGCCGCGGCGGCCGCCGCCCAGGAGGGCGTGGACTACTTCTGCACCGGCCCCTGCTGGCCCACCCCCACCAAGCCCGGCCGGCCCGCGCCGGGCCTCGACCTGGTCCGCCGCACCGCGGCCCTCGGCACCGACCGCCCCTGGTTCGCCATCGGCGGCATCGACCTCGGCAACCTCGACGAGGTGATCGCGGCGGGCGCCCGCCGGGTCGTGGTGGTACGCGCGATCACCGAGGCCGACGACCCGGGCGCGGCGGCGGCCGCGTTCGCCGAGCGGCTCCGGCACTCCGGGTGACCGGCCCGGCTGTCCGAGGGGTGGACAACAAGTCGACAAAGCGGGCAAAATTCCGCCTTTCGGTGGGACGATCGTCGCACCCTGGCTAACCTGCGGGTATGGCCCTCGGAACCGCATCCACCCGGACTGACCGCGCACGCACCGTGCGTGACATGCTCGCCGCCGGCAAGACGACACTGTCGTTCGAGTTCTCGGCGCCGAAGACGGCCAAGGGTGAGCGCAACCTGTGGAGCGCCCTGCGGCGGGTCGAGGCGGTCGCCCCGGACTTCGTCTCCGTCACGTACGGCGCCGGCGGCTCCACCCGGGCGGGCACGGTCAAGGAGACCGAGCAGATCGTCGCCGACACCACCCTCACCCCGGTCGCCCACCTCACCGCGGTCAACCACTCCGTCGCCGAGCTGCGCAACATCATCGGCCAGTACGCCGACGCCGGGATCCGCAACATGCTGGCCGTGCGCGGCGACCCGCCCGGCGACCCGATGGCCGACTGGGTGGCACACCCCCGCGGCCTGACCTACGCGGCCGAACTCGTCCGGCTCATCAAGGAGTCGGGGGACTTCTGCGTCGGCGTCGCCGCGTTCCCGGAGATGCATCCGCGCTCCGCCGACTGGGACACCGACGTGGCGCACTTCGTCGACAAGTGCCGGGCCGGCGCCGACTACGCCATCACCCAGATGTTCTTCCAGCCCGAGTCCTATCTGCGGCTGCGTGACCGGGTCGCCGCGGCCGGCTGCGAGACGCCCGTCATCCCCGAGGTCATGCCGGTGACCAGCGTGCGGATGCTGGAGCGGCTCCCTCAGCTCAGCAACGCGGCCCTCCCCGCCGGGCTGAAGGAGCGGATCCTCACAGCAAAAGACGATCCGTCCGCTGTACGCTCCATTGGCATCGAATATGCCACGGAGTTCTGCGCCCGGCTGCTGGCCGAGGGAGTGCCCGGACTGCACTTCATCACGCTCAACAACTCCACGGCGACGCTTGAAATTCACGAGAACCTCGGCCTGCACCATCCCCCGCAGGCCTAGACCGGCCGCACCGGTGTAGGACACACTGCGTAACGGCCACTGGGAGAGGGGCGTACATGGGCTGGACGGTCCTCTACATCGCGTTCGGCATCGTCGCGCTGTGGCTGCTGGGTGAGGTGCTGCTGCAGTACAAGGCGCGGCTGCGCTGGCGACTGCTGGCGTTCGTCGGGTTCGTCGGCGTGGTGTTCGGCGTACTCATCCCCTCCGTGATCGTCATCGGACTGGGCGCCGCCGCCTTCGCGGTCGGCCAGACCTACGTCACGCTGTCGTTCCGCCGCGGCTTCGCCTCGGGCTGGGCGGTCAGCCGCCCGGGCGGCGAGGCCGGCACCAAGCGGCGCCGCGGCAAGGCCGAGCACCAGGACCCGAGCCTGGAGGTCTCCGGACTGGAGGCCGGCGACGGCGCCTTCGGCGACCCGGACGGCCCCTACGGGCGTACCGGCCGGGGTCACGACTCCGAGGACGACTTCGACCGCGACGACGTGTTCACCCCCGCGCGCTCCGCCGACGCCACCGCCGCCGAGACCACCTCGGTGTACGAACCGCAGCCCCTGCCCGACGACACCGGCTCCTACGGCGTGTACAGCGACGCCGCGTACGCCGCCGCGGCCGACCCGTCCTACGCGGCCACCGGCCAGTCCCAGGACCAGTACGCGGCGGCCCAGGGCGCCGACCAGACGTACTCCTACGACGGCTACTCGGGCTACGACCAGCAGCAGTACGGCTACGACGCGACCGGGCAGCAGCAGTACGCCGCCTACTCCGACCCGTACATCGGCACCCAGACCTACGGCGCCGGCTACGACACCTCGTACGGCGGCCAGCAGTACGCCCAGCAGGGCTACGGCCAGGACCAGTACGCCGGCGCCGGCTACGGCGGCGAGACTCCGGCCGGCGGGGTGTGGGTGCCGCAGCAGCGCAGCACCGACGACGCCTACGGTGGCGAGCTGCCGCCGGAGCAGCAGTACGGCTACCAGGACAACGGGCAGAACCAGAACCAGAACCAGGGTCACGGATTCGACGAGCAGTACCGTTTCTGAACCGCCCGCACTCCCACCACGCCGCTCCTGACCGGGCGGCGTCCGGCCCGGCCGCCCGTGCTCACTGCGAGCCGCGGAAGTCCGGCCCTTCGACGATCAGCCCCGCCACCAGCGCGCCCGACATGCCGGCGTGCGGCAGACCGCCGCCGGGGTGCGACCAGCCGCCGACCCGGTACAAGCCCGGAAGTCGCGTGGTGTTGCCCGGGTGGAGGAAGCGGCCGCCGCCCGCGGCGAGTGCCGGCGCGGAGACCGCTCCGCCGGCGGCGCCGGTCTCCTCCGCACTGTGCCCGGGTGCCCGGACCTCCCGCCAGAGCAGCCGCTCGCGCAGCCCGGGGACGGCAGCCCCGGCCGCCTCGACGAGCAGGTCCGCGAACCGCTCCACGGTGTCCGGCCGCGCCCACCGGCCGCCGGTCGGCACCGCGGCGGACAGGACCACGGACTCGTGCCCGGCGTCGGGGCACAGGGACGGGTCGTCCGGTCTGAGGACCGTCACCGTGGGCCGCGCGATCGCGTCCGGCGCGGAGCTCAGGAAGTCGAGCTCGGCGGTGCGGTCGGGGGCGTGCACGACCGTGCGGTGCGCCGCGCCCGCCTCGCGCGCACCCCGCAGCGCCAGCAGCACCGAGAACCTGCCCGCCCGCGCAGCCTCCGGGTCCGGCCGCGGGTCGGTGTCGTCGTCCAGCCGGTGCCCGGTCAGAGCGTGCAGGCGTACCGGGTCCACACCGGCCACGACGTGGTCCGCCTCGCGCACCGAGCCGTCCGCGAGCTCGACGCCCGCCACCCGGCCGTCCTTCTCCACGACGGCCGTGACCTCGGCACCGAAGTGGAACTCGACCTTCCTGGCCACGCACCGATCGTGCACCGCCCGCGCCAGCTCCCGCATCCCGCCCCGCACGTACCAGATGCCGAAGGCGTGTTCCATGTACGGCAGGACGGCCGCGCTCGCCGGGGCGCGGCGGGGATCGAGGCCGTGGGCCAGGGCGTGGCTCTCCAGGAGGGCGGCGAGCCGGGGATCGCGCAGCTCCCAGGCGCCGACCTCGGCGAGGGTCGCGGCCCGCCGGGTGCGCAGCAGTCTGCGGTGCGGCACCGCGGGGTACGGCTCCTGACCGGCCAGCACCCGCCAGTTCGGCCACAGGGGTTCTTCCAGCAGGGGCCGCCTGGTCCGGTCCCAGGCTTCGCGGGCCCGCACCAGGAAGTCACCCCAGCGCTGCCCGGCTCCGTCGCCGAGCGCCGCGTCGAGAGCGGCGACGACACCCGCGCGCGAGGCGTTGGGAAGCGCGACCTCGGTGCCGTCGGCGAAGACGTGCCGCGCCGACGGGTCTACCTGGACCAGGTCGACGTGGTCCTCCAGGGGTTCCCTGCCGGTCTTCAGGAACAGGTCGCGGTAGACCGCGGGCAGGGGCAGCAGTCCGGGGCCCGTGTCGAAACGGAAGCCGTCGCGCTCGAAGCGGCGCACCGCACCGCCGTACGTCCCCGAACGCTCGTACACCGCCACCCGGTGCCCCGCGACGGCCAGCCGGCCGGCGGCCGCCATGGCGCCCATCCCGGCGCCGATCACCACAATCCGTGCCATGGGCGCGACTTTAGCGGCCACCACGGACAACCCGACGAGAGGCCCGGACCTCACCCGGCGGAGGCCGGACCCGGGTGGGTCAGCCCGGGCGGGGGCCCGCCCCCACGGCGAGCCGTCTCTCCTCCCGGCGCTGGGCCCGGCGGCGCAGGAAGCGCCGGATGCGGGAGACCAGGAAGCAGAGCACCAGCAGCCCGGCCAGCAGCAGGACACCGGCGATGACCGCGGCCGCCGTCGGATGGAACATCGCGAACGTGACGATCGCGCCGACCCCGAGATCCTCGGCCAGGCTCAGGGCGACGTTGGTGAACGGCTCCGGCGAGGTGTTGACCGCCATCCGCGTCCCGGCCTTCACCGTGTGACTGGCCAGCGCCGTCGAACCGCCCAGCACACCCGCCGCCAGGTCGGAGAGCGAGCCGCTCTGCCCGGCGAGCAGCGCGCCCACCCAGGCGCCCGCGGCCGGCCGGATCACGGTGTGCACGGAGTCCCACACCGAGTCGACGTACGGAATCTTGTCGGCCACGGCCTCGCACAGGAACAGGACGCCGGCCACGACCAGGACCTCGGGGCGTTGCAGGGTGGCGGGGACCTCGTCGCTCAGGCCGGTCGCGCCGAAGACGCCGAGCAGCAGCACCACCGCGTACGCGTTGATGCCGCTGGCCCAGCCGCTGGTGAAGACCAGGGGGAGTACGGACACGGAGGCGATCGTAACCAGTTGCCGGGCGGGCGTCGTGGGGGTGAGTGCGCAGAGCTGAGTATCCGTACCTAGTACGGGAGATGAGTACGCGCGCGGATGGGGAACGACCTGCGCGGACGGGAGAGTGGAGGCACGGAGAGGGGCGCGGCTCCGGCACCGGCGACACGGGGCGCCGGAACGGAGCGGCCCCGCATCCGCTCCTTCCGCCGGCGGGTGTCGGCGGGAGCGAGGCACGGAAACCCGTCAGTGGAGTACGGGGGAGCACGGGGGAGCACGAGAAGGCGCCGGTTCGAGGTGGCCCGCGGGGGACGCGGCCACGGCGGACCGGCGCCTTCTCGTGCTCCGAGCCCATTGCTAGCCGTGACCGGAAAGGTTCACCGGCTCGCGACGCCCCACGGTACTTCGCCGCGTTGTCGCATCACCCGAGTACATCCAGTACGCGGGCGATGCTCCGCCTTGCGATGCACCGCACCGGACGCCGCGAGCTTCCCGGCAGACCTGTCCGGTCACGGCACTAGCGGTGCCCGCTGACGCGCCCCTGCAACAGGCGGGACAGCGCCGCGTGCACGTCGTCCAGGGAGCGCTCCGGCTGGAACGACTGCCAGTCCAGGGCGGCCACCAGGACCATGCCGACCAGAGCGGCCGCGGTCAGCGGGACGTCGATCTCGTCGCTGAACTCGCCGTTGGCCACCCCGTCGCGCAGCACGTCCTCGATGGCGGCGACGACCTGCCGCCGCACCACCATCAGCGTGGACTGCCAGGCCCGGTTGGTGCGCCACAACTCGGCCACGTACAGCTGGGTGAAGGCCGGATAGCGCGCGATGAAGCCGAGTCCCGCGCGGATCATCGCGTCCAGCGCGTCGACCTTGCTGCCGCCGTCCCGGGCCGTCTGCTCGGCCGCCTCCCGGAGCGAGGCGGTCAGCAGGCCCACGCCGTGCCGCAGCAACTCCTCGAAGAGGACGGACTTGCTCGCGAAGTTGTAGTAGACGGTGCCCTTCGCGACACCGGCCCGCTCGGCGATCTCGTCCACGGTGGTGGCGGAGAAGCCCTGCTCGGCGATGAGCGTGACGGCCGCCTCGTAGAGCTTCTGCCGGGTGGCCTCGCGGCGCGTACTGCCGCCCGACGGGGTGCTGCTGCGTTCCATGGCCCCGATTGTCACAGCAACCTGTCCCGGCGATCGCACGGGAGCCGCGGCCGCCGGTGAGTTCGCGGTGGTGTTCACAGGCTCAGCTCCGGGTGCAGCCGGTCCAGGGTCCACACCTGCCGGCGCCGGGCCGACAGCGCGGTGAGCGCCAGGGCGCCCGCGGTGAAGGCCGTCAGCACGGCGCACGCCTGCCACACGGGCCCCAGGCCGCCGCCCGTGATCAGCCTCCTGAGCGCCTCGACGACGTAACTCATCGGCAGGAAGGGGTGGATCGCGTTGAAGAAGCCCGGGCTGGTCTGCACCGGGTAGGTGCCGCCCGCCGACGTCAGCTGCAGCATCAGCAGCGCCAGCACGAGGATCCGGCCCGCCGCCCCGAAGCGCGCGTTCAGCCACTGCACGAGCGCGGCGAAACACGCCGTCACCAGGAACAGGAACCCGATCGTCCCCGCCGCGCGGGCCATCTCCAGACCTATCGCCCAGTGCAGCACCGACATCAGGGCCACCGTCTGGAGCACCCCGACCGCGACCACCGGAAGCCAGCCCGCCAGCGCGATCCGCCAGGCCGGGGCACCCGCGGAGAGGGCACGCCGGTTCATCGGCGTGATCAGCATGTACGCCACCATCGCGCCCACCCACAGGGACAGCGGGATGAAGTACGGCGCGAACCCGGTGCCGTAGTTGGGCGCCTTGTGCAGGTCGTGGGAGACGAGCTGGACCGGGTCCGCCATCACGCCGGTGCGCCGGTCGCGGTCCTTCTTGCCGTAGTCGGGGATCTTCGCCGCACCGTCGTGCAGACCGTCCGACAGCTTCTCGGAGCCGTCGGCGAGCTTGTACATCCCGCCGTTGAGGTCCTCGGCGCCCGTCTTCAGCTTGCCGACGCCCGCGTCGAGGCCGGCCGCGCCGGTCTCGGCCGTACCGAGCCCCGCGTGCAGAGTCTTCGCGCCGGCGGCGACCTTTCCGGCGCCCTCGTTCAGCTTGTCGATCCTGGAGACGGCGTCGTCGAGGTCCTCGGAGAGGTGGGGCGCGCGGTCGGCGAGCGCCTGCGCCTGCTTCTGCAGCGTGCCGAGGTTGCCGTCGAGCTTGTCCAGGTCGCCGTCCTGGTCGGCGACCAGCGCGCTGACGTCGTCGGCGACCTTCGCCACGTCGGCGGCCGCCTGCCTGGCCTTCTTCAGGTCGGCGCAGGCCGGGTCCGGCACCGCGGGGTCCTCGCAGCGCGCCGCGTAGACGTCGTCCAGGGCGTCCGAGGCCGCGTGGGCACCCCTGGCGGCGACCGGGGCGCTCTTGACCAGCGTGTCGAGGTTGTGGCGGATCGCCGCGGCCGAGTCGGCGACCAGACGGGCCGTGTCGCCGATGGTCCGCTCGTTGTCCTTGAGGAACGGGCCGACCTTGCCGGCCACCCCGTCGACCTTGTCGGCGAGGGCCTGGGTGCCGCCCGCGACCTGCCGGGAGCCGTCCTCCAGGTCACCGGCCCCGCTGTGCAGCTTCGTCAGCCCGGTGGCCAGTTTTCCGCTGCCCTGCTTGGCGTCCGACAGCCCGTCGGCGAGGTCCTTGGAGCCCTTCTCCGCCTTCCCGATGCCCCCTTCGAGCCGGTCGGCCCCGCCGGCGGCCTTCACGGTCTGGCCGTGGATGTCGGAGAAGGAGATGAAGATCCGGTCCAGGAACGACCGTGACGTCTTGGTGGAGGCGGCCGTCCGCACCTCGCTGAAGACCGTCCGGGAGATCTGGCCGACGATGTAGTTGTTCGCGTCGTTCGTCCGCACCTGGAGCGCGCCGGTCTCCGGGGAGTCCCCGGAACTGGACGCGATCCGCTGGCTGAAGCCGGCCGGCATGGTCAGCGACAGGTAGTACGTGCCGTTCTCCACGCCCGCGCGCGCGTCGTCCGCGCTCACCTCGTGCCACTCGAAGGTGTCACTGTCGCGCAGGCCCTTGGTGATGTCGTCGCCCGCCGTGATCCTCTTCCCGCCGGCGGTCGCCCCCCTGTCGTCGTTGACGAGCGCCACGGGGATGCGGTCGAGACGGCCGTACGGGTCCCAGAACGACCACAGGTACAGGGCGCCGTACAGCAGGGGCAGCACCAGCAGCGCCACCAGCGCGGCGCGTGGCAGCTTCCCCCGGCCGAAGCGCCTCAGCTCAAGAGCGGCCAGTTTCGGTGAACGCATCGGCCTTCTCCTTGTCCTCTGCGGTTTCCGCGGTCACCGCGGCTTCTTCGGTCTCTACGGCCATGGCGGCCGCTTCGGCTTCCTGGCGGGCGGTGTCGGCCGCCTCGGGGGTCCCGGCGACCTGGGTGGTCACCCTGACGGCGTCCTCCGGGGCCTCGGCGCACACCGCCACGACCGTCGTACCGGCCTCGGTGAGGGACCTCAGCAGGGCCCACACCTGGGCCCGTTCGGCCTCCGACAGCTTCAGGTCGGTGTCGTCGACTCCGAGCAGGCCCGGGCGGCCGATCAGCGCCAGGGCGACGGACAGACGCAGGGCCTCCAGCCGCTCCAGATCCCGTACGGCGGTACGTGAGCCCTTGGGCAGGCACTCCGGGTCGAGGCCGGCGGCGGCGAGCGCGGTGCCCACACGCTCCGTCGCCTCGGCCCGGCGCTCGGCCCGGGGGCGCAGCAGCCCGCGCAGCGGACCGCCGAAGCGGCGCTGGAGCAGGGCCCGTTCCGCCAGGTGCTCGCCGACGGTGAGGGCCGGATCGAGGTCGGTGACCCCCGCGACGTTGGCGACCGCGCTCACCCGGCGCAGGGCGGTCATCTGCCGCGGCAGTTCGAACTCCCCCACCACGGCCACCCCCTGAGTGGGTTTCATCCGCCCGGTGAGCGCGAGCAGCAGGCAGGTGCGGCCCGTGCCCGACGGCCCCTCGACCGCCACCAGAGAACCGGGCCCCGCGTCGACGTGGACCCCGCGGAAGGTCCAGCCGCGAGGCCCCCTGAGTCCGAAGTCGCGGGCCGTGACCCCGAGTCCGTGCGGACCGTCCACCGCTCCCACCCCCTGCACTTTTTTGAACTGACTGGTCAGTGCAAAAACTAACGCGAACCTTCGAGCGAAGCAAAAGCCCAGGTCAGAACGGATTGTCAGTGCCATACCGCACGATGAGCACATACGGCCACAGTGCCGTCACCCAGACGACAGGAGGTTCGTCATGGCCAACTACCACGCAGCCGCCGCCCGTCGGCGCCGCGCCACCGGCCCTGCCCCCTCACTGAGCGGCCCGGCAAGCGATGTGCACCCCGTGCTCCGTCGGACCACGGCACCGCCCGCCGCCCTCGACCTGCTCGCCCAGGCCCGCGCCGGCCTCGACGAGGCCACCGTCCTGGAAACACCCAACGAGCGCTACGCGACAGCCCACCTCGCAGCCCTGCGCACGGCCGCGGCCGTGCTCGCCGCCCGAGGGCGCCCGGAGACCACCCCCCGGCGCCGGGCGCGCATCAGGAGCGCCTGGGAAGTGCTCCCCGAGATAGCGCCCGAGCTCACCGAGTGGAGCGCGCTGTTCGCCTCCGGCGCCCGGCGCCGGGCGCGCGCCGAGGCCGGCATCCAGGGCGCCGTCGGCCGCCGGGACGCCGACGACCTGATACGCGACGTGGCGATGTTCCTCCGCCTGGTCGAACGGATGCTGGTCCTCCAGCCCGTCCTGCCCCAGCCCCGCCAGGACGCGCGCGAGCCGCAGAACACCGACCCCGCCGACCGCGACATGCCGGACGCGGGATGACGGCCCCGGGGACCGCTCCCGGCGGCGGCGCGCCTTCCGTCCCCGAGTCCCGCGTGCGCGACGGGCCGCGGCGGTGGGGGAGGGGCTGAGAGGGAGTCGGCGCCGGTGCTCGGCCGGGTCGGCGGCGTGTCCGCCGGCTTGCCGTGGCGCTCGACTCGTGCGGGTGCTCGCCAGTGGCGCGCTGCGGTGCTCGCCTGCGGTGCCGTGCGGTGGTCGCTCGTCGCCGTGGTCGCCGGCCGTGCTCATCGGCCGCGGGGCTCACCGTGTGGTCCCGCCCCGGTGCTCCGGGGCGCGGGCGGGTGCCGTGGGGCAGGCGTGGGCGCGTCACCGCGATGACCAGGTGCGGGGGCGGAGGCAATAGGGTGGGAGGCGCCTGAAGCCTTCCCTCCCGCTCCCCGGGCCGGGAGGCGCACCGTTCGCTCCGCCGTGCAAGAGGCGGTGCCGCGCCGAGGAGTCAACTGCCGTGTCGGACCCGATGCGCCCGCCCGTCTCCGCCGACCGCCCGCAACCGGCGTCGCTGCGCTCCGACCCCTCCCGCCCCCGCGCCTCCCTGCGTACCGCCGTGGTCTGGGAGGTCCTCCAGGACGCCCTGGACCGCCGGGTCAAGGCCGCGGGCCGGGAGTCGCTGGACGTCCTCGACACCGGGGGCGGCAGCGGCAACTTCGCCGTGCCCCTGGCCCGCCTCGGGCACCGCGTCACCGTCGTCGACCCCAGCCCGAACGCGCTGTTCGCCCTGGAGCGCCGCGCCGCCGAGGCAGGGGTCGCCGAACGGGTCCGCGGGGTCCAGGGCGACGTCCACGGCCTTTTCGACGTCGTCGAGCGCGGCGGCTACGACGCCGTGCTGTGCCACGGCGTCCTGGAGTACGTGGACGACCCGGCCGAGGGCATCCGCAACGCGGTGGCCGCCCTGCGGTCCGAGGGCGTCCTGAGCCTGCTGGCCGCGGGGCTCGGCGGCGCCGTGCTCGCCCGGGCCCTGGCCGGCCACTTCACGGAGGCCAGGCAGGCGCTGGGCGACCCGGACGGCCGCTGGGGCACCGGTGACCCCGTGCCGCGCCGCTTCACCGCCGAGCAGCTCGCCGGACTGGTCGAGGGCGCGGGTCTCGCCGTCGGCGCGGTGCACGGCGTGCGGGTCTTCGCCGACCTCGTCCCCGGCGTGCTCGTGGACACCGAGCCCGGTGCCCTGGACGCGCTGCTGAAGCTCGAGGCCGCGGCGGCGGAGCTGCCGGCCTTCCACTCCGTGGCCACGCAGCTTCACGTGCTCGGGGAGACACGGGTGCCGGGGGAGGCGTGAGACGTCTCGCGTGCTCCCCGCGTACCTCCGATGCGCGCGGGGCATGACAAGGGACGCACCGCTGATCAGGGGCTCGGCTGCGCATGGAGTACGCCACAGGCCCCCCGATCGGCCGCCGTGCGCCGTATGATCGAGGGAGACCGCCCGGCATGACGGGTCGGCCGCTGGGGAATGGAATCTTCAGCGAGTCGGTGCGTCCATGTCGGATCCCGGTTGGCCAATTGGCGTAGAGGGGCGGGTTTCACGGGGGCGATTCCCTGCCTATCCTGAAGGGACCCCCCGGGTCGCCCCGGCGACTGCACGATGAGGAGGACTCCGTGCCGCTCTCGGAGCACGAGCAGCGCATGCTCGAGCAGATGGAGCGAGCGCTGTACGCCGAAGATCCCAAGTTCGCGTCGGCGCTCGAGGGAAGCGGGCTGCGTACGTACACCCGGCGTCGGGTCTACCAGGCGGTCGCGGGCTTCCTCGTGGGTATCGCGCTCCTCATGGCCGGTATGGTCGCCAAACAGGTCTGGCTCAGCGTGGTGGGATTCCTCGTCATGCTGGGCTGTGCGGTCCTCGCCGTGACCGGCTGGCGCAAGGCCCCCAAGCCGGGTGAACAGCCCGCCGGGGGTGCCGCGCAGGTCCAGGGCCGCCGTCAGGGACGGCAGCGGCGCTCGATGATGGACCGGATCGAACAGCGCTGGCAGCGGCGCCGCGACGAACAACAGGGCCACTAGCTGGCCGGCTCGTCGAGCGGCTCTCGCAGATCTTCGTGAGGGGGTGCCCACCCACCGGGTGGACACCCCCTCACGCATGCGGTCCGCCCGGCGCGGCGCCCGGCGGACGACGGCGCCCCCGACCTGCTCGCGGGCGCGAGTACGCAGCGGCCTGAGACCGACGCGGGCGGATCGGCGCGCTGCCCCAGGGCGGGCGCGGTGAGCGGACCCCGGGGCCAGGCATCACGGCCGGACCTCCGGGCGGGCTGACGGCCGGCCTCAGGGCAGCTGACGGCAGGGCCGTAGGGCGGCGGGCTGACGGGCCGAGGCCCAGCAGGGGCGTGCGGCCCTGGACCCGCGCGGGCGTTGCGGCCCGAGGCCCACAACGCCGCAGGGCCTGGGAGCCCGCACGGTGTTGACGGCCGGGAGCCCCCCAGCGCGGGCGTGATGGCCTGGGGTCCGCAGCGGCGCGCGGCCCGGAAGCCACAGCGGTGTCGACGGCCGGGAGCTCCCGACGGCAGGCGGGACGCCCTGGGGCCGCAGCTGAGCGCGGGCCCGGCAGCCGGGACGCGCAGCGGTCGGGGCTCCCCGTCCGGGGCGGGCGGCCCTGGTCCCGACAAGGCCCACAGCCCGCGGTCTCAGCCCCGGCGCGACGACGATGTGCTCGGCGACGGCCCACACGGCTCCGCCCAGCCGAGGTGCCCCCGACAGGTGTCACTCCCGCCGCAGTTCCGCGGCGCGCCGATGCCGCGCGGCCTCCGAGCGGGCGCGCCCCGGACGGGACTCGGGCCCGGGCCCGAGTCCCGTCCGGGTCAGGTCTGCCGGCCCGGTCTGCGGAGGGTGGGGCGGACCGTCGAGGCGCGGGTCTTCGTGGCGGTCCACCATTCCGACGCCGACCAGACCACTCTGACGGCCGATCGGGGGGCGACCAGCGCGCGCACCCGGGTGCGTCGGCTGGTCGTGCCCCGCAGAGCGACGTGCACCCGGCGAACGTCCTCCGCGAGGCCCGCCGTCGGGTGGGGCCGCGGCGCGTAGAGGACCTGCTCCACCGCGTCCGCCACCCGGTGCACGGCCGCCCCGGTCGCCGGATCGAGATGCCCGAGCGCGACGATCCGGGCCGCCGCCCTGCGCGGGGTCTGCGACTCGTCCGGTGGGATGCCGAAGTCCCAGGCCGTGTCGGTGAGCTCCTGCCAGACCGTCAGGGTGTGCGGCACCACGTCCGCCTCGGTGCGGCCGTGCCCACCCAGCCGTACGGCTCTGGTGCGCAGCCGCCACAGCATCGGCGTCAGCGGCAGCAGCAGGACGACCAGCCCGCCGAGGATCCAGGCAAGCCGCTGCGGCCACGTCGGACCGTCACCGCCACCGGCCGCCACCGCCTGCGCCGACTCGCTCGGGCACCCCTCCAGCTTCCTCAGCTGGGCCGAGCAGCTCTCGCTCGCCGAGGGCCCCGTCGACGGCGACGCGGACGTCCCCGCGGAGGGCCGGGCCACGTCGGGCAGCGAGCTGCCCGAGGAGTCCGGCACGGTGTACGACGGCACCGAGCCGCGGGTCGGGGTCGGCTCGAAGCGGGTCCAGCCCACACCCTCGAAGTACAGCTCGGGCCAGGCATGCGCGTCCTTCAGCCCCACCGACACCGAGCGGTCCGCCTGCGGGGTACCGGGTGCGAAGCCCACCGCAACCCGGGCCGGGATGCCGAGGGTGCGGGCCATCGCCGCCATCGCGAAGGAGAAGTGGACGCAGAAGCCCTGCTTGTCCTTCAGGAAGCGGGCGATCGCCTCGGAACCGCTGCCCGCCTGCACCTGGGTGTCGTACTCGAAGCCGCCGTTCACCGCGAAGTAGTCCTGGAGCGCGACGGCCTGCTCGTAGGGGTTCGTCGAGCCCGCCGTGACCTCGCGGGCGGTCCTCGCGACCACCGGGGGCAGGGAGTCCGGCAGTCTGGTGTAGTCGCGCTCGATGTTCGAGGGCGGCTTCGGCGCCGCGGCGAGCTGCTCCGCCGTCGGCTCCACGTCGAGGCTCTTCACCTCGTACGTGGCGCCGCGGGTGTTCTGGCCGTGGTCGCCGACCAGCGTCATGCCCACCGGCTCGTAGCGCCAGTTGCCCTTGATGTCCACGCCGCTCGGCGGGTACGGCATCGGCAGCCAGTCCTGGGCGTACCAGTCCGCGGCGGCGACCGTGGTGTCGATCTCGGTGCGTTTGACGTCGGGGGAGAGACCGGTCGGCGTGGGGAACTCGTCGGGCACGCCGACGATGTGCCGCTTGGACGGTTTCCACGTGGTGCCGTCGAAGTCGTCGAGGGACACGATCCGCAGGTACATGCCCGAGAGGTCGGTGCTGGAGGTCTTCAGGGACAGGACCTGGCGGTCCTCGTCCACGTTGAGGCTGTCGCGCAGCGACACCAGCGGGTTCACCGCGGAGATCGTGCCGCCGCCCCCGGTGCCGTTGCCCACGCCCGCCCCGGTGCCGTCCAGGAGGCCGCCGCTCATCGCCGGCAGGGCGAGCGGCACCACGAGGGCGAGGCCCAGCGCGACGACGCCGATGCGCCGCCCGGTGCGGACCGGTGCCACGGCCGGGGCGGACTCCCCGCCCGGCGTGCGTGGCGCCCCGCCGAAGACCCGCCCCCACTGCGAGAGCCGGTCGCGGCCCTCGGCCAGGAGCATCAGCAGATAGCCGGCCGCCGCGATCAGGAACCACACCCAGTCGCCGGACCCCTCGGACAGTCCCGCCGCGACCGAGTAGAGCGCGAGCAGGGGCAGTCCGGCCGGGGCCGCGCTGCGGAAGGTCACCGCGAGGGCGTCCACCGCCAGACCTATCACCAGGACGCCGCCGACGAGCATCAGCCGGATGCCGTCGGAGGACAGCGGGGCCGGGATGGCGTACCGGGCGATGTCGTCGCCGCCCTGCCGGAGCACGTCGGCGAAGTGCCGGAAGGCCTCGGGGCCGGGGATCAGTCCGGCGAAGGCCTGCTCGCGGGCGAAACTCACGGTCAGCAGGATCAGGGTGACCAGGGCCTGGGCGGCGATCGTCAGCGGCCGGGCCAGCGGAACACGCCTGGCCGCGGCGCCCACCATCGTCTGGATGCCGAGCAGGACGGCCGCCTGGAGGATCCACACGGCCGGGTCGACCAGAGGCAGCAGGGCGCACGCCGACATCAGCGTCGCCGCCCAGGCGAACAGCGCCAGTCGCGCCCGTCCGCTCATGACCACCCACCCCCCTCGCTCGTGCGTCCCGCCGCGCCGATGCCCGTGCGCTCCTGCTCCGCCTGGCGCCACAGCTCGCCGAGCGGCGCGCCCCGCGGTACGCGCACGACCGTCCAGCCCGCCTCACGCAGCATCCGCAGCCGCTCCCCGCTCTCCTCCAACGGGCCGGGCACGCCGGTCGGTTCCCGCACCCAGTCCTCGCTGTCCAGGAGGAAGGCGACGGCCCCTCCGCTGCGCCGGCGCATCTTGGCGACCACCGCGGCCTCCTCCTCGTCGAGGTCGCCGAGGAACGCGAGGAGCAGTCCCTCGTTGCCGCCGCGCAGCACGTCGTAGGCGCGGGAGAGATTCGTGCCGTCGGAGTGGTCGACCACCGCGAGGGTGTCCATCATCAGTCCGGCCGCGTCCGCCGACTCCTGGCTGGTGCCGGCGAACCCGTCGGCGCCCTCGCCGGGCACGGCGGTCCCGGTGTCCGTCAGCAGCCGTACCGAGAAGCCGCGTTCGAGCATGTGGACCAGGGTGGAGGCGGCGCCGGACACGGCCCACTCGAAGGCCGAGTCGGGGCCGGCACCGGCGAAGGCGACGCCCCGGGTGTCGAGGAGGACCGTGCAGCGGGCGCGCTGCGGCTGCTCCTCGCGGCGCACCATCAGCTCGCCGTAGCGGGCGGTGGACCGCCAGTGGACGCGGCGCAGGTCGTCGCCGTAGCGGTAGCCGCGCGGGATGACGTCGTCCTCGCCGGCCAGGGCGAGCGAGCGCTGGCGTCCGTCGCCGTACCCCTTGGCCTCGCCGCTGAGTCTCACCGGCGGCAGGGGCTCCACGCGCGGGATCACCGTCAGGGTGTCGTACGTGGAGAAGGACCGGGTCAGTTCGCACATGCCGAACGGGTCGGTCAGGCGCAGCTGGAGCGGGCCCAGCGGATAGCGCCCGCGCAGGTCGGAGCGGACCCGGTAGGACACCTCGCGGCGGCCGCCCGGCTCCACCCGGTCGAGCACGAAGCGGGGGCGGGGGCCGAGCACGTAGGGCACCCGGTCCTGGAGCATCAGCAGGCCGGTGGCCAGCCGGGAGACGTTGTCCATGCGCAGGTGGACGCGGGCCTCGCTGCCCGCGGGCACCCGCGCGGGGGAGAGCCGGCGGCTGCCCGCGACCCGGTAGCGGGTGCGGTACAGCACGGTGGCGCAGACCAGGGGGAGGGCCGCCAGCAGCAGGCCCACCCGCAGCAGGTCGCTCTGTCCCAGGACGTAGGCGCAGACGGCCGCGGCGATGCCGGCGGCCAGGAACGAGCGGCCGCGGGTGGTGAGACCGGCCAGGGCCGTGCGTACGCCGCCCTTGTCGCCCCGGTCGGGTTCCGCCTGCCCGGTCCCGCCGCCGGACATCACAGCCTCCGCGGCGGCTGCTGGCCGTACGCCGGAGCGCCGCGGCCCGGTCCGAGGCCGCCCTGGTGGGGCGCCGCGGGTACCGGGATGCGCTGGAGGATCTCCTGCACGACCTGCTCGGCCGTGCGCCGGTTCAGCTGGGCCTGCGCGGTCGGCAGCAGCCGATGCGCCAGGACGGCCACGGCCAGGGCCTGCACGTCGTCCGGCAGGGCGTACTCCCGGCCGCCGAGAGCCGCGGTCGCCTTGGCCGCGCGCAGCAGGTGCAGCGTCGCGCGCGGGGAGGCGCCCAGTCTGAGGTCGGGGTGCGTGCGGGTGGCGGCCACCAGGTCCACCGCGTACCGACGGACGGCCTCGGCGACGTGCACACCGCGGACGGCGTCGATCAGTTTCAGGATCTCGTGCGCGTGCGCCACCGGCTGGAGGTCGTCCAGGGGGCTGGCCCCGCCGTGGATGTCGAGCATCTGCAGCTCGGCCTCCGCGCTCGGGTAGCCGATGGAGATCCGCGCCATGAAGCGGTCGCGCTGGGCCTCCGGCAGCGGGTAGGTGCCCTCCATCTCGACCGGGTTCTGCGTGGCCACCACCATGAAGGGGCCGGGCAGCTCGTAGGTCTGCCCGTCGATGGTGACCTGGCGCTCCTCCATGGACTCCAGCAACGCCGACTGGGTCTTGGGGGAGGCGCGGTTGATCTCGTCGCCGATCACGATCTGCGCGAAGATCGCTCCCGGTTTGAACTCGAAGTCCCGGCGCTGCTGGTCCCAGATGGACACCCCGGTGATGTCCGAGGGCAGCAGGTCGGGCGTGAACTGGATCCGGCGCACCGAACAGTCGATGGACCGCGCCAGCGCCTTGGCCAGCATCGTCTTGCCGACGCCGGGGACATCCTCCAGCAGAAGATGTCCCTCGGCGAGGAGCACGGTCAGCGAGAGCCGTACGACCTCCGGCTTGCCCTCGATCACGCTCTCCACCGAACTGCGCACGCGTTCCACCACGGCGGTCAGATCAGTGAGGCTCGCTCGATCGTCATAGGTCGTCACCCGGCCCTCCTCGGCCCGTTCTTTCCGGGCCGACGCTGTGATGCGGACCGGCCCACCCCGAAACACGGACACCACGCGGGAAAAGCTCCGCGTGACGCCACACCCCGCATTCTTGCTGCCGTTACCGTTTCGTGTCACTCGACTGTGGACAACTGCCCGCGTTATGTCGGGGCTTACGGCGTTTTCGGGCTCCTACGGCGGGATCCCGGCGGGGAAACACGGTGGACCGGTCCCTCTCAGGCCGGGTCGATCTCGCGCAGCAGCCCGGTCCTCACGTCGAAGACGAAGCCGCGAACCTGGTCGGTGTGCAGCAGGAACGGCGAGGTGCGCACCCGCTGCATCGACTGCCGTACGTCCTGGTCGACGTCCCGGAATGCCTCCACGGCCCAGGCGGGACGCTGGCCCACCTCCATCTCCAGATCGTGCCGGAACTCCTCGGTGAGGGATTCCAGACCGCAGCCGGTGTGGTGGATGAGGACCACGCTACGCGTGCCGAGCGCGCGCTGGCTGATCGTGAGGGAGCGGATCACGTCGTCGGTGACGACGCCCCCCGCGTTGCGGATGGTGTGACAGTCGCCGAGCTCCAGGCCGAGCGCGGCGTGCAGGTCGAGGCGGGCGTCCATGCAGGCCACCACGGCGACCTGGAGGACCGGGCGGGCGTCCATCCCGGGGTCGGTGAAGGCGGAGGCGTACTGACCGTTGGCCTCGACGAGACGGTCGGTGACGGTGCCGCCGGCGGATATGGCGCCTCCGGGCCCTGCGGGAACCGATGCAGAAGTCGTCATACCTATGACGGTACTGGTCACGTGCGGTCCGGGCCCGCTGTGAGAGGGGACAAAGAACATCAATGAGCCTTGTTGTGAGTTAACCCACAGGGCCGCTCGAGGTGTGCTCCAACGAGTGAACAGCCCCGCTCCGGGGCTTCACGAGCACCCGCTGCCGCGCCGTGCAGGCTGGTTGATTGACCGCGAGACACCGTGGACTAAAGTGACGCGAAGCGGAGGGCCGGGTCTCCCGATCCCCCCGCTGGACTGCTGTCACCCGGAGAACCCGGCGGTTCTCCGGAGTTCTCCCCACGTGCGCGGCGCGTACGCACGGCTCGGCCTCCTCCCGCCCCCGGTCGGCCGACGCCTCCCGGCGCCGGCAGGCCCCACTCCACGAGCGGGCGGGGACCCGGCGGTGTGTGCGGTCGGGCCGGACCTGAGAGGGCCCAATTTCCATGGGGCGCGAAGCGCATTCGACCACGGCCGGTGGTGGGCGACGGGAGGGACAGAGCCGACATGTCCCGGTGATGCTCCAGCGGTGCCTGGACCTGCTGGCACCCGCCCTGGAGCAGCCGGGAGCGGTGGTCGTCGACTGCACCCTCGGCCTCGGCGGCCACAGCGAGGCCCTGCTCACCCGGTTCCCCGAGGCCCGGCTGGTCGCCCTCGACCGGGACAAGGAGGCGCTGCGCCTGTCCGGCGAGCGGCTCGCCCCCTTCGGCGACCGGGCCACCCTGGTGCACGCCGTCTACGACGAACTGCCCGAGGTGCTGGAGCGGCTGGACCTGCCGAAGGTGCGGGGCGTCCTCTTCGACCTCGGCGTCTCCTCCATGCAGCTCGACGAGGCCGACCGCGGCTTCGCCTACGCCCAGGACGCCCCGCTCGACATGCGCATGGACCAGACGACCGGGATGAGCGCGGCCGAGGTCCTCAACACCTACCCGCCGGGTGAACTCGTCCGCATCCTGCGCGCGTACGGCGAGGAGAAGCAGGCCAAACGGATCGTCAGCGCGGTCGTGCGGGAGCGCGTGAAGGAGCCGTTCGACAACAGCGCGCGGCTGGTGGAGCTGATCCGCGACGCGCTGCCGCAGGCCGCCAAGCGCACCGGCGGCAACCCGGCCAAGCGCACCTTCCAGGCCCTGCGCATCGAGGTCAACGGCGAACTCTCCGTGCTGGAGCGGGCCGTCCCGGCCGCGGTACGGGCGCTCGACGTGGGCGGGCGCATCGCCGTCCTGTCGTACCACTCGCTGGAGGACCGGCTGGTCAAGCAGGTGCTGACGGCCGGCGCCGCCACCACCGCGCCCGCCGGGCTGCCGGTCGTGCCCGAGCGCTACCAGCCGCGGCTCAAGCTCCTCACGCGCGGTGCCGAACTTCCCACGGAGGAAGAGGTCGCCGAGAACCGGCGGGCGGCACCGGCGCGTCTGCGCGGCGCCGAGCGTGTCAGGGAGGACGTCGAGTGAGGCAGCCGAAGGGGCGGGTGTGCGGGGCCGGAACCCGGACCCAGGGGAGGGTGAGTGAGTAGGAAACCCGAGCTGAAGGGCAGGGCCGCCCGGCTCGCGCGGCTCTTCCCGGCGGGACCGGGGCAGGCCGCCCGCGCGCCCTTCGTGCTCCTGGTGGTGCTGCTGCTCGGCGGTGGTCTCATCGGCCTCCTGGTGCTGAACTCGGCGCTCAGCGAAGGCGCCTTCCGGCTCGACGACCTGCAACGGGACACCAAGAGCCTGACCGACGAGGAGCAGGCCCTCCAGCGGGACGTCGACGCCTACTCCGCCCCGGACGCCCTCCAGCGGCGGGCCGCCGAGCTCGGCATGGTGCCCGGCGGCGACCCCGCCTTCCTGAACCCCGACGGCACCGTCCGGGGCGTCCCGAGCCCGGCACCCGCCGCCCTGCGGCAGGACCCGGAGCAGTACCCCCTGCTCCTGGCGCCCGAGGCCCTGACAACAGCACCGCCCGCCGCTGCCGCGACGCCTACCGGCCCGGCCGCCGCGCCGCCCGCGTCCGCCCCGGCCCCCGCCGCCACGGCCGGGTCCACCGCGCTCCCGCAGCAGTCAGTCCAGCCCACCACCACGATCCCCGGCAGGTGACGGAAGTGTCCGACAGGGAACCGCCGCGCCGCCGCGTGCCCGGCCCCGCACGGCCCGCCCGTCCCGCCGGCCGGCGGCAACCGGGCCCCGGAGCCCGCCCGGCCCGCCGCCCGCCGGCGCCGCGCGCCACGGCCCCCCGCGTCATCCGGCTGGGCAGCCCCCGCCCCCGGCTGCGCATGGTCAGCCTCGCGCTGACCCTCGTCCTGATCGCCTTCGTCGTACGGCTGCTCCAGGTGCAGGCCGTCGACGCGAGCACGTACGCCGCCAAGGCGGAACAGAACCGGTATGTCGGGCAGGTGCTGACCGCCGAGCGCGGCGGCATCACCGACCGCTCGGGCGTGGCGCTGGCGGCCAGCGAGGACGCCTACGACATCACGGCCGACCCGACGATGTTCACCCGCGCCCGGCTGAAGGTCGGCGACGGCCCCCAGCAGGCGGCGGCGCTGCTCGCGCCGATCCTCGGCCAGGACCAGGACACGCTGGTCAGGAAGCTGGAGACGAACGGGCGCTACATCCGGCTCGCCGTCCGCCGGACCCCGCAGGTCTGGAAGCAGATCAAGGACCTGAAGAGCGCGCTGGCGACGAAGGCGGCGACCGACCCGACCACCGTCAACGCCCTCGCCGGCGTCTTCTCGGTGCCCAGCAGCAAGCGGGTGTACCCCAACGGGGAGCTCGCCGCCGGGATACTGGGCTGGGTCAACGACTCGGGCAAGGGCGGCGGCGGCATCGAGCAGCAGCTCAACGGCGTGCTGTCGGGCAAGGACGGCAAGATCCGCTACGCCCAGTCCGGCGGCCGGCAGGTGCCCACGGCGGGCTCGACCGAGACGCCCGCCGTGCCGGGCAGCGACGTCGAGCTCACCATCGACCGGGACATCCAGTGGGCCGCCCAGAACGCCATCACCGAGCAGGTCGCGAAGTCCAAAGCGGACCGCGGCTACGTGATAGTGCAGGACACCCGGACCGGCGAGATCCTCGCGATGGCCAACTCGCCCGGCTTCGACCCGAACGACCTCTCGCGGGCCGACTCGGCGGCGCTCGGCAACGCGGCCCTCCAGGACGCCTACGAGCCCGGTTCCACCGCCAAGATCATGTCGATGGCGGCCGTACTGCAGGAGAACGTCGCGACCCCGCTGACCCATGTCGTCGTGCCCAACCGGCTGCACCGCGGCGACCGCCTGTTCAAGGACGACATCGACCACGCGACCTGGAACCTGACCCTCAACGGGGTCCTGGCCAAGTCCAGCAACATCGGCACCATCCTCGCGACCGGTCAGCTGGGCAGGACCCAGCAGCAGGCGAACCGGGTCCTGTACTCGTACCTCCACAGGTTCGGCATCGGCCGGCCCAGCGGTCTCGGCTTCCCCGGCGAGACCGACGGCATCCTCGCCGCGCCCGACAAGTGGTCGACCTCGCAGCAGTACACGATTCCTTTCGGCCAGGGCGTGTCCCTCAACGCTATGCAGGCGGCGTCCGTCTACTCGACCATCGCCAACGGCGGAGTCCGGGTGGAACCGACGCTCGTGCGCGGCACGAAGGGGCCCGACGGCCACTTCACACCCGCTCCGGAGCCCAAGAAGACCCGGGTGGTCAGCGCGAGGACGGCCAGGACCCTGGCGCGCATGCTGGAGTCGGTCGTGGACGACGTGGAGGGCACCGGCACCAAGGCCCGTATCCCCGGCTACCGGGTGGCGGGCAAGACCGGTACGGCCAACCGTGTGGATCCGGCCACCGGCAAGTACCACGGCTACACCTCGTCGTTCGCCGGGTTCGCGCCCGCCGACAAGCCGCGCATCACCGTCTACTGCGCGATCCAGAACGCCACTTCGGGCAGTTACTTCGGCGGCCAGATCTGCGGGCCCATCTACAAGCAGGTGATGGAGTTCGCACTGAAGACGCTCCAGGTCCCGCCCACCGGGGCCAAGCCCGCGAACCTGCCCGTCACGTTCGGCCCCTGACCGCTCCCGACCGTCCCCGCTCCCGACCGTCCCCGCTCCCGACCGTCCCCGCTCCCGACCGTCCCCGCTCCCGACCGTCCCCGTCCCCGACCGTCCCCGTCCCCGACCGTCCCCGTCCCCATCAGGCCCCGTCCCGTCCGCCCCCCGCTCCCTGACCGTCCCGCCCCTCCCTGACCGGCACCACCGTCAGCACCACGGGAAAGACCACCAGGAACCAGCTCGTGACAACGATCACCCCCGATCCCGGCAACCGGCTCCCGACCGGGCCCTCGCTTCGCTCCGGAGCGGGTACGCCCGGTACGCTCACCGCCGTGCCACACGCCGATCAGTCCCAAACCACCCAGAAGGGCGCACCCGTGACATATCCGGGACCGCCCAGGCCGGTTCAGGTCTCCGCCACACCCCTCGCGGAGCTCGCCGATCAGCTGGGTGCCGCGCAGCCGGCCAGTCCCGGGGACGCCGCGGAGGTCACGGGCATCACCCATGACTCGCGCGCCGTCCGCCCCGGAGACCTCTACGCCGCCCTCCCCGGCGCCCGCCTGCACGGCGCCGACTTCGTGACGCAGGCCGCCGGCCTCGGCGCGGTCGCCGTGCTCACCGACCCGACCGGCGCCGAACGCGCGGCCGCCACCGGGCTCCCGGTGCTGGTGGCCGCCGATCCCCGGGGGCGGATGGGCGAGCTGGCGGCCACGATCTACGGCCACCCCGGCCGCGATCTGCTCCAGATCGGCATCACCGGCACGTCCGGCAAGACCACCACCGCCTACCTGGTGGAGGGCGGGCTGCGGACGGTCCGGTCCACCGGACTGATCGGCACGGTCGAGACGCGCATCGGTGACGACCGGATCAAGTCCGAGCGCACCACCCCCGAGGCCACCGACCTCCAGGCCCTGTTCGCCGTCATGCGCGAACGCGGCGTCGAGGCGGTCGCCATGGAGGTCTCCAGTCACGCACTGGTCCTCGGCCGCGTCGACGCCTGCGTCTTCGACGTCGGCGTCTTCACCAACCTCAGCCCGGAACACATGGAGTTCCACTCGGGCATGGAGGACTACTTCCAGGCCAAGGCGCGGCTGTTCACCCCCGAACGCAGCCGGCTCGGCGTGGTCAACCTCGACGACGAGTACGGCCGCAGGCTGGTCCGGGAGGCCACCGTCCCGGTCGTCACCTTCTCCGCCGAGGGCCACCCCGACGCCGACTGGCGTGCCGAGGACGTCCGGATCGGCCCGCTGGGCTCGGAGTTCACGGTCGTCGGGCCCAAGGGCGAGCGGATCGGCGCCCGCTCGCCGCTGCCGGGCTCCTTCAACGTGGCGAACACCCTCGCCGCGATCGCCGCCCTCGCCGCCGCCGGCATCGACCCGCAGACCGCCGCCGACGGCGTCGCCGCCGTACCGGGCGTACCGGGCCGCCTGGAGCGCGTGGACGCCGGGCAGCCCTACCTCGCGGTCGTCGACTACGCCCACAAGACGGACGCCGTCGAGTCGGTCCTGCGCGCCCTGCGCAAGGTCACCGAGGGCAAACTGCACGTGGTTCTCGGCTGCGGCGGCGACCGGGACACGACCAAACGCGCCCCGATGGGCGCCGCCGTGGCCAGGCTCGCCGACACCGCCGTACTGACCTCCGACAACCCCCGCTCCGAGGACCCGCTCGCGATCCTCGCCACCATGCTCGGCGGCGCGGCCTCCGTGCCGGTGCACGAGCGCGGCGAGGTCCAGGTCTGCGAGGACCGGGCCGCCGCGATCGCCGCCGCCGTGGCCCGCGCGCGGCCCGGCGACACCGTGCTCGTCGCGGGCAAGGGCCACGAGCAGGGCCAGGACATCGCCGGGGTGGTCCGTCCCTTCGACGACCGCCAGGTGCTTCGCGAAGCCATCGAGCAGACCCAGGGATGAACTTGTGATCGCCCTCTCCCTCGCCGAGATCGCAGCAGTCGTCGGCGGGCAGACGCACGACATACCGGATCCTTCCGTCCAGGTCACCGGACCGGTCGTCCGGGACTCCCGGGAGGCCGGGCCCGGCAGCCTCTTCGTCGCCTTCTCCGGCGAGCGCGTGGACGGCCACGACTTCGCGAAAGCGGTCGTCGAGGCGGGCGCGGTCGCCGTACTGGCGGCCCGGCCCGTGGGCGTCCCGGCGATCGTCGTCGACGACGTCCAGACGGCCCTCGGAGCGCTCGCCCGCCATGTCGTACGACGGCTCGGCGCCACCCTCGTCGCCCTCACCGGCTCCGCCGGCAAGACCAGCACCAAGGACCTGATCGCCCAGGTGCTGCAGCGCCGGGCGCCCACCGTGTGGACCCCGGGCTCGCTCAACAACGAGATCGGGCTCCCCCTCACCGCGCTCAGCGCCACCGAGGAGACGCGGTTCCTCGTCCTGGAGATGGGCGCCCGCGGCATCGGTCACATCCGCTACCTCACCGGCCTGACCCCGCCGCGCATCGGCCTCGTCCTGAACGTCGGCACCGCCCACATCGGCGAGTTCGGCGGCCGTGAGCAGATCGCACAGGCGAAGGGCGAACTCGTCGAGAGCCTCCCGTCGGCGGACGAGGGCGGCGTCGCGGTCCTCAACGCGGACGATCCCCTCGTACGGGCCATGACATCCCGTACGAAGGCGAAGGTGATCCTTTTCGGAGAGTCCGGCGAAGCGGACGTTCGGGCCGAGAACGTGCGACTCACGGACAGCGGACAGCCTGCCTTCAGCCTTCACACACCCTCCGGTGCAAGCGAAGTGACCATGCGCCTGTACGGTGAGCACCACGTGTCGAACGCGCTCGCCGCGGCCGCCGTCGCCCACGAACTGGGCATGTCCGCGGAAGAGATCGCCACCGCACTCTCCGAGGCGGGCACCCTCTCCCGCTGGCGTATGGAGGTCACCGAGCGCCCGGACGGCGTGACGGTCGTCAACGACGCCTACAACGCGAACCCCGAGTCCATGCGAGCCGCCCTGCGCGCGCTCGCGGCGATGGGCAGGGCCACACAGGCAGCCGGGGGTCGGACGTGGGCGGTGCTCGGCAAGATGGCCGAGCTCGGGGACGAGGCGCTCGCCGAGCACGACGCGGTCGGACGGCTCGCCGTCCGGCTCAACGTCAGCAAGCTCGTCGCGGTCGGGGGCAGGGAAGCGTCCTGGCTGCAACTGGGCGCATATAACGAGGGTTCGTGGGGTGAGGAGTCGGTGCACGTGTCCGACGCACAGGCGGCGATCGACCTGTTGCGCAGCGAGCTGCGCCCGGGGGATGTCGTACTCGTGAAGGCGTCCCGGTCGGTCGGGCTCGAGAGCGTGGCGCAGGCGCTCGTCGAGACCGGTGCCGAGGGTGAGGTTTCCGCCCGATGATGAAGCAGATCCTGTTCGCAGGTGTCATTGGCCTCTTCCTGACCCTGGTCGGCACCCCGTTGCTGATCAAGCTGCTGGCCCGCAAGGGCTACGGCCAGTACATCCGCGACGACGGCCCGCGCACGCACGGCAGCAAGCGCGGTACGCCGACCATGGGCGGTATCGCCTTCATCTTCGCGACGGTCGTCGCGTACTTCGCGTCGAAGCTCATCACCGGCTACCCCCCGTCGTACTCCGGCCTGCTGGTGCTCGGCCTGATGGTCGGCATGGGCCTGGTCGGATTCCTCGACGACTACATCAAGATCGTCAAGCGGCGTTCGCTGGGCCTGCGGGCCAAGGCGAAGATGGCCGGCCAGCTGATCGTCGGCATCAGCTTCGCGGTGCTCTCGCTCCAGTTCTCCGACGCCCGCGGCAACACCCCGGCCTCCACGAAGCTGTCGTTCATCACGGACTTCGGCTGGACGATCGGCCCGGTGCTGTTCGTCATCTGGGCGCTGTTCATGATCCTCGCGATGTCCAACGGCGTGAACCTGACCGACGGTCTGGACGGACTGGCCACCGGCGCCTCCGTGCTCGTCTTCGGTGCCTACACGTTCATCGGCGTCTGGCAGTTCCAGGAGTCCTGCGCCAACGGCGAGACGCTGACGAACCCCAACGCCTGTTACGAGGTGCGCGATCCGCTGGACCTCGCAGTCATCGCCTCGGCGCTGATGGGCGCCTGCCTCGGCTTCCTGTGGTGGAACACCTCGCCGGCGAAGATCTTCATGGGTGACACCGGTTCGCTCGCGCTCGGCGGTGTGCTCGCCGGCCTCGCGATCTGCTCCCGCACCGAGCTGCTGATCGCCCTGCTGGGCGGCCTGTTCGTCCTCATCACCATGTCGGTGGTCATCCAGGTCGGTTCGTTCCGGCTGACCGGCAAGCGCGTCTTCCGCATGGCGCCACTCCAGCATCACTTCGAACTCAAGGGGTGGTCCGAAGTCCTTGTCGTGGTCCGCTTCTGGATCATCCAGGGCATCTGTGTGATCGTCGGACTGGGTCTCTTCTACGCGGGATGGGCAGCAGACAAGTGACCGACTGGCAGGGGAAGCACGTCACCGTCGCCGGGCTCGGCGTCTCCGGCCTCCCGGCCGCCAGGGTCCTGCACGGACTCGGCGCCCGCGTCACCGTCGTCAACGACGGCGACGACGAGCGGGCCCGCGCCCAGGCCGCCGAACTGGAGGCCCTGGGCGTCACCGTGCGCCTCGGCGACGGCGCCACCCTGCCCGACGGCACCGAACTCGTCGTCACCGCACCCGGCTGGAAGCCGGACAAGCCGCTGTTCACCGCCGCCGCACAGGCCGGCGTCCCCGTCTGGGGCGACGTCGAACTCGCCTGGCGGCTGCGCGGACCCGACGCGGCGCCCTGGCTGGCGGTCACCGGCACCAACGGCAAGACCACCACCGTCCGGATGCTCGCCGCCATCCTGGAGGCGGCGGGACTGCGCACGGCCGCCGTCGGCAACATCGGCGTCTCGCTCCTCGACGCGGTGCTCGGCGACGAGCCCTACGACGTGCTCGCGGTGGAGCTGTCGAGCTACCAGCTCCACTGGGCGCCCTCGCTGCGCGCCCACTCCGCCGCCGTACTGAACCTGGCGCCCGACCACCTCGACTGGCACGGCTCCATGGAGGCCTACGCCGCCGACAAGGGCCGTGTCTACGAGGGCAATCGCGTCGCCTGCGTCTACAACGCGGGCGACAAGGCCACCGAGGACCTGGTCCGCGCGGCCGACGTCGAGGAGGGCTGCCGGGCCGTCGGGTTCACCCTCGGCGCTCCCGGGCCGTCCCAACTCGGCGTCGTGGACGGCATCCTGGTCGACCGCGCCTTCGTGGAGAACCGGCAGCGCAACGCCCAGGAACTCGCCGAGGTCTCCGACGTGAACCCGCCGGCCCCGCACAACATCGCCAACGCCCTTGCCGCGGCGGCCCTCGCGCGCGCCTACGGGGTGCCCGCGGCCGCCGTACGGGACGGTCTGCGGGCCTTCACCCCCGACGCCCACCGCATCGCGCACGTCGCCGACGTGGACGGGGTCGCCTACGTCGACGACTCCAAGGCCACCAACACCCACGCCGCGGAAGCCTCGTTGGCCGCCTACGAGTCGATCGTGTGGATCGCCGGCGGCCTGGCGAAGGGGGCCGCCTTCGACGAGCTGGTAGCCAAGTCGGCGCAGCGCCTGCGGGGTGTGGTGCTGATCGGCGCGGATCGGGCGCTCATCCGCGAAGCCCTCGCGCGACACGCCCCGGAAGTACCCGTCGTCGACCTCGACCGGACCGACACTGGGGCGATGCTCGCGGCTGTCGAGGAGGCACGGCGGCTCGCGGTCGCGGGCGACACGGTGCTGCTGGCCCCGGCCTGCGCCTCCATGGACATGTTCACCAACTACAACAAGCGCGGCGACGCGTTCGCGGAGGCGGTTCGCGGACTCGGCGCCTGACCCGGCCGGCCGCCTGCCGGGCGACTCTGGGGAGGACGCGTGGGACCGTCGAGGCCGACCTACAGCGGAGTTGACGATGCCCAGTAGCCGTACCGGACGTCCGCCCGTGCAGCGGGCCGCCAGGCGGCCCGTCGTGGCCAGGCCCAGGCGGGAGAACCCGCTCCAGCGCCTCGTCACGCGGGCGCGCAAGGCCTGGGACCGGCCGCTGACCGCGTACTACCTGATCCTCGGCGGCAGCGTCCTGATCACCGTGCTCGGACTGGTGATGGTCTACTCGGCCTCCCAGGTCACCGCGTTGCAGATGTCGCTGCCGGGCTCCTACTTCTTCCGCAAGCAGATGCTGGCCGCCGTCATCGGCGGCGGTCTGCTGTTCGCCGCCTCCCGCATGCCCGTGAAGCTGCACCGGGCACTGGCCTATCCCATCCTGGCCGGTGCGGTCTTCCTGATGGCCCTCGTGCAGGTGCCGGGGATAGGGCGGTCGGTCAACGGAAACCAGAACTGGATCTCCGTCGGCGGCCCCTTCCAGCTCCAGCCCAGCGAGTTCGGCAAGCTCGCCCTCGTGCTGTGGGGCGCCGACCTGCTGGCCCGCAAGCAGGAGCGGAAGCTGCTGACCCAGTGGAAGCACATGCTGGTGCCGCTGGTGCCGGCCGCCTTCATGCTGCTCGGGCTGATCATGCTCGGCGGCGACATGGGTACGGCGATCATCCTCACGGCGATCCTGTTCGGCCTGCTGTGGCTGGCCGGCGCCCCGACCCGGCTGTTCGTCGGCGTGCTGGCGATCGCCGCGACCCTCGGGGTGATCCTCATCAAGACCAGCCCCAACCGCATGGCCCGCCTCGCCTGCATCGGCGCCACCGAGCCCCGGTCGGGCGCCGCCGACTGCTGGCAGGCCGTGCACGGCATCTACGCCCTGGCCTCCGGCGGGCTCTTCGGCTCAGGACTCGGTGCGAGTGTGGAGAAATGGGGCCAACTGCCCGAAGCCCACACCGACTTCATCTTCGCCGTCACCGGTGAGGAACTGGGTCTGGCGGGGACGCTGTCGGTGCTCGCCCTCTTCGCGGCTCTAGGCTATGCGGGTATCCGCGTGGCCGGACGTACGGAGGACCCCTTCGTGAGGTATGCCGCGGGAGGCGTGACCACCTGGATCACCGCGCAGGCGGTGATCAACATCGGTGCGGTGCTCGGTCTGCTGCCGATCGCCGGTGTCCCGCTCCCGCTGTTCTCCTACGGAGGATCCGCCCTGCTGCCGACCATGTTCGCCATCGGGTTGCTGATCGCCTTCGCGCGCGACGATCCCGCTGCGCGGGCGGCGCTGTCGATGCGGCAACCTCGCTTTGGTAGAAAGCGGGCTGGAGGCCCCGTGCTCGACAGGGGGCCTCGGAGATGGAACACGATGCGACGGCGTGCCTCGGCGGCGCGTTCGTCCGGAGAGCGGTGAATTTCGGTGCATGTCGTACTCGCCGGCGGGGGGACCGCCGGCCACATCGAGCCCGCGCTCGCCCTCGCGGACGCCCTGCGCAGGCAGGACCCGACCGTGGGAATCACGGCCCTGGGCACAGAACGCGGCCTCGAGACCCGTCTCGTACCCGAGCGCGGTTACGACCTCGCGCTGATCCCCGCGGTACCCCTGCCCCGCAGGCCCACCCCGGAGCTGATCACCGTGCCGGGGCGGCTGCGCGGCACGATCAAGGCGGCCGAGCAGATCCTGGAGCGCACCAAGGCCGACGCCGTCGTCGGCTTCGGCGGTTACGTGGCCCTGCCCGGCTATCTGGCCGCCAAGCGCCTCGGCGTGCCGATCGTCATCCACGAGGCCAACGCCCGCCCGGGCCTCGCCAACAAGATCGGCTCGCGCTACGCGGCCAGGGTCGCGGTGTCCACCCCCGACAGCAAGCTGCGTGACGCGCGGTACATCGGCATTCCGCTGCGCCGGTCCATCGCGACCCTCGACCGGGCCGCCGTGCGTCCGCAGGCCCGCGCCGCCTTCGGGCTCGACCCCAACCTGCCGACGCTGCTGGTCTCCGGCGGCTCGCAGGGCGCCCGCCGCCTCAACGAGGTGGTGCAGCAGGTCGCGCCCTGGCTCCAGCAGGCCGGCATCCAGGTCCTGCACGCGGTCGGCCCGAAGAACGAACTGCCGCAGGTGCAGCAGATGCCGGGGATGCCCCCCTACATCCCGGTACCGTACGTGGACCGGATGGACCTCGCGTACGCCGCGGCCGACATGATGCTCTGCCGCGCGGGCGCGATGACCGTCGCCGAACTCTCCGCCGTCGGACTCCCGGCCGCCTACGTCCCGCTGCCCATCGGCAACGGCGAACAGCGGCTCAACGCCCAGCCGCTGGTCAAGGCCGGCGGCGGTCTCCTGGTCGACGACGCGGAGCTGAGCCCCGAGTGGGTGCGGGAGAGCGTCCTGCCCGTGCTCGCCGACCCCCACCGGCTGTACGAGATGTCCCGCGCGGCCGCCGAGTTCGGCCGCCGGGACGCCGACGACCTGCTCGTCGGCATGGTGTACGAGGCGATCGCCTCGCACCGCCGCCAGTAACGCATGGGCGAGTGAGCCGAAGGGGTGCGCCGGTGTCGAGAGGTCGAGCGCGCGGAGGCCCGAAGGGCTGAGCACGGTCGGGCTCCCGACACCGGCTGAGGCGCCCCGGAGGCGAACCGAGCCCGGAAAAGGAGTACGCGTGGCCGGATCGACGACCGCCGAGCGCGGTGAACGCCGGCAGAGGTCGTCCGGCCCGCCGCCCGTACGCAGGCTGAGACGGCTCCGCCTTCGTACGATCGTCATCCTGGCGGTGGCCCTGGTGGTCGTGGGCGCCGCGACCGTCTGGGTGCTGTACGGGTCGAACTGGCTGCGCGTGCAACGCGTCTCGGTGTCGGGGACGGTCGTCCTGACGCCCGCGCAGGTGAGCGCGGCGGCCGACGTCCCGGTCGGGCAGCCGCTGGCCTCCGTCGACACCGGCGCGATCGAGGCCCGGCTGCGCCGGCGGCTGCCGCGGATCGACGTGGTGGAGGTGGTCCGTTCCTGGCCACACGGAATCGGCCTGAAAGTGACCGAACGGACGCCGGTCCTACTCGTCGGAAAATCCGGGAAGTTCATCGAGGTGGACAAGAAGGGTGTCCGTTTCGCCACTGTTTCGCAGGCCCCGAAAAACGTGCCCGCACTGGAATTGTCGGTGTCCCGGACCGGCTCACGGGCGGCGAGTCTGCGCCGCTTCGGCGAGGACCGGCTGGTGCGTGAGGCGGTGGCGGCCGCAGGCGCCCTCCCCCGCGCGGTCGCCGCGGGCACCCGGACCGTCAAGGTGCGTTCCTACGACGACATCTCGCTGGAGTTGAGCGGCGGCAGGACCGTCGTGTGGGGCAGCAGCGAGAAGGGCGCGGCGAAGGCCCGTACACTCACCGCTCTCATGAAAGCGGCTCCCGGCGCACGGTACTTCGACGTCAGCGTTCCCACCGCCCCCGCGTCAGCGGGGAGTTGACGCACATCGGCGCAGGCCAGCACCCTGGTTGGGCACCGCTATGGCTGATCACATAGGGTGAAAAGAAAAACGGGAGGTTCGGCGTGTTCGTTGAACGTGCGCCACTTGTCGACTTAGTGTCCTGTTCAGAAGACTCCGGAGAACAGACATACTGGTAACCCTAAACTTCAACGTTAGGGTTCGGGTCGGCGATACGGACCGGCCCAATCGGCATCAGTCGTCGGACCGCGGCAAGGCCGCGAAGCGGCGACACGTAACTCGAGGCGAGAGGCCTTCGACGTGGCAGCACCGCAGAACTACCTCGCAGTCATCAAAGTCATCGGTGTCGGCGGCGGTGGTGTCAATGCCATCAACCGGATGATCGAGGTCGGTCTCAAGGGCGTCGAGTTCATCGCCATCAACACCGACGCGCAGGCGCTGTTGATGAGCGACGCCGACGTCAAGCTCGACGTCGGCCGCGAACTCACCCGCGGACTCGGCGCCGGCGCCAACCCGGCCGTCGGCCGCAAGGCCGCCGAGGATCACCGCGAGGAGATCGAGGAGGTCCTCAAGGGGGCCGACATGGTCTTCGTGACGGCCGGCGAGGGCGGCGGCACCGGCACCGGCGGCGCGCCCGTCGTGGCCAACATCGCCCGCAACCTCGGCGCCCTCACCATCGGCGTGGTCACCCGCCCGTTCACCTTCGAGGGACGGCGGCGCGCGAACCAGGCCGAGGACGGCATCGCGGAACTCCGCGAAGAGGTCGACACCCTCATCGTCATCCCCAACGACCGGCTGCTGTCCATCTCGGACCGCCAGGTCTCCGTCCTCGACGCCTTCAAGTCGGCGGACCAGGTCCTGCTGTCCGGTGTGCAGGGCATCACCGACCTCATCACCACGCCCGGCCTGATCAACCTCGACTTCGCCGACGTCAAGTCGGTCATGTCCGAGGCCGGTTCGGCGCTCATGGGCATCGGCTCGGCCCGCGGCGACGACCGCGCGGTGGCCGCGGCAGAGATGGCGATCTCCTCGCCGCTCCTGGAGGCGTCCATCGACGGCGCCCGGGGTGTGCTGCTGTCCATCTCCGGCGGCTCCGACCTCGGCCTGTTCGAGATCAACGAAGCCGCCCAGCTGGTCAGCGAGGCCGCCCACCCCGAGGCCAACATCATCTTCGGCGCGGTCATCGACGACGCGCTCGGCGACGAGGTACGCGTCACCGTGATCGCGGCGGGCTTCGACGGCGGTCAGCCGCCTGCCCGCCGGGACACCGTCCTCGGCTCCTCCTCGGCCTCGTCCTCCGCCCGCCGGGAGGAGCCCACTCCGGTACGGCAGCCGGAGGCCCGCCCGGCCTTCGGCTCGCTCGGCAGCGTCACGCCGAAGGAGGAGCCGGAGCCCACCCCCGAGCCGGCCAACGAGATCCCGGTCGCCCCGCCCGTCCCGCCGTCGCGGACCTACTCGGACAGCGCGGCCGAGGAACTGGACGTGCCGGACTTCCTGAAGTGACCGCACAGCGCTCCGAAACGAGCACCGCGGGCGGCGCCCACTTCGCCTTCACCGACCGGTGGGGCGGAGTGAGCGCCGTTCCGTACGAGGAGCTCAACCTCGGCGGGGCGGTCGGCGACGACCCCGCCGCCGTACGCCACAACCGCGAACTGGCCGCCAAGTCCCTCGGACTCGAGGCGGCCTCCGTGGTGTGGATGAACCAGGTGCACGGAGCGGACGTGGCGGTGGTGGACGGACCCTGGGGGTCAGCCGCCGACATCCCCGCGGTGGACGCGCTCGTCACCGCCCGGCGCGGCCTCGCCCTCGCCGTCCTGACCGCCGACTGCACGCCGGTGCTGCTCGCCGACCCCGTCGCCGGGGTCGCCGGGGCGGCGCACGCGGGCCGGCCCGGCATGGTCGCAGGCGTCGTCCCCGCCGCCGTGCGGGCCATGGTGGAACTCGGTGCCGAGCCCTCCCGGATCGTCGCCCGCACCGGCCCCGCCGTGTGCGGCCGCTGCTACGAGGTGCCGGAGGCGATGCGCGCCGAGGTCGCGGCCGTCGAACCGGCGGCGCACGCCGAGACGAGCTGGGGCACCCCCGCCGTCGACGTGACCGCCGCGGTGCACGCCCAGCTCGACCGCCTCGGGGTGCGTGACCGGGAGCGGTCGTCGGTGTGCACGCTCGAGTCCGGCGACCACTTCTCCTACCGCCGCGACCGCACCACGGGCCGGCTCGCCGGCTATGTCTGGCTGGACTGACGGGACATGACCGACCGTAAGGGCGAACTCGCCGCGAACCTGGCGAAAGTGGAGGAGCGCATCGCCACCGCGTGCGCGGCGGCCGGGCGCGAGCGTGCCGAGGTGACCCTGATCGTGGTCACCAAGACCTATCCCGCCAGCGATGTGCGGATTCTCTCGGAACTCGGTGTCCGGCACGTCGCCGAGAACCGCGACCAGGACGCGGCGCCGAAAGCGGCGGAATGCACGGATCTGCCGCTTGTCTGGCACTTCGTCGGCCAGTTGCAGACCAACAAGGTGCGATCCGTGCTCGGTTACGCGGATCTCGTGCAGTCCGTCGACCGTTCCAGGCTCGTGACGGCTCTGTCCAAGGAGGCCGTGCGGGTCGGGCGCGAGATCGGGTGCCTCATCCAGGTCGCGCTCGACGCCGGGGCCGACGGCCGGGGGGAGCGCGGTGGTGTGGGTCCCGGCGGGGTCGCGGAGTTGGCGGACCTGGTCGCCGGGGCTCCGGGGCTGCGGCTCGACGGTCTGATGACGGTCGCGCCGCTCACCGGCGCGTACGCGGGCCGCGAACAGGCGGCGTTCACGCGGTTGATGGATTTGTCGACTGACCTGCGCCGAACCCATCCTGCTGCGAACATGGTGTCGGCAGGGATGAGTGCGGACCTCGAGCAGGCCGTGGCGGCCGGGGCGACACATGTGCGCGTCGGTACCTCGGTACTCGGTGTCCGCCCCAGGCTCGGGTAACGTCGCCAGGAAGTCGGACCACAGCAGAAAATATGGTCAATGCCGCCGCAGGGCGGGCGTAACGACCTCGTGGATCGCGGGCACTTGGCAGCAGTCAGCCGATCCACCACAGAGCGGAGGACTCAGAGCATGGCCGGCGCGATGCGCAAGATGGCGGTCTACCTCGGCCTCGTGGAGGACGATGGGTACGACGGCCGCGGTTTCGACCCCGACGACGACTTCGAACCCGAGCTGGACCCGGAGCCCGAGCGGGACCGCCGACGGCACGAGCCGTCACACCAGTCGCACGGCTCGCACCAGTCCCATCAGCTCGAAAGGGACGAATCGGTACGAGTAGTGCAGCCCCCGGCGCCGCGGGACCCGGTGCCCCGATCCGCTTCGCTCGGCGCGGAATCCGGGCGCCCGGCGCGTATCGCGCCCGTGGCATCCATCACACAAGAACGCGCGAGCCTGGAGAAGAACGCACCGGTGATCATGCCCAAGGTCGTGTCGGAACGAGAGCCTTACCGGATCACCACCCTCCACCCGCGGACCTACAACGAGGCCCGTACCATCGGGGAACACTTCCGTGAGGGCACCCCGGTGATCATGAATCTGACCGAGATGGACGACACGGACGCCAAGCGACTTGTCGACTTCGCGGCCGGTCTCGTCTTCGGCCTGCACGGCAGCATCGAGCGGGTGACGCAGAAGGTGTTCCTGTTGTCGCCTGCTAACGTCGATGTCACGGCGGAGGACAAGGCCCGTATCGCAGAGGGCGGGTTCTTCAACCAGAGCTGAGACGCACGACCGGTACAGCAGTACGGGGAAGTACGGAAACAGGGGAGAGGGAAGCACAAGCAATGAGCGTGGTCCTGGATGTCGTCTACATCGCGCTGATGTGCTTCCTCATCGTGCTCATCTTCCGGTTGGTCATGGACTACGTCTTCCAGTTCGCCCGCTCGTGGCAACCCGGCAAGGCGATGGTGGTCGTTCTGGAGGCCACCTACACTGTCACTGATCCACCGCTCAAGCTTCTGCGGCGGTTCATTCCGCCGCTGCGTCTCGGGGGCGTGGCGCTCGACCTGTCCTTCTTCGTACTGATGATCATCGTCTACATCCTGATCTCCGTCGTGAGCCGGCTGTGAACGATACGGTCTTGCCGAATGCCGACGACTACGTTGAGGTGAAGAGATGCCGTTGACCCCCGAGGACGTGCGGAACAAGCAGTTCACGACCGTCCGCCTCCGAGAAGGCTATGACGAGGACGAGGTCGATGCCTTCCTCGATGAGGTCGAAGCCGAACTGACCCGTCTGCTCCGTGAGAACGAGGACCTGCGCGCCAAACTGGCCGCGGCGACGCGTGCTGCTGCCCAGAACCAGCAGAACATGCGCAAGCCTCCGGAGCAGCAGGACCAGCAGCACCAGCAGCAGGGGATGCAGCAGCAGGGCATGCCCCAGCAAGGTATGCCGCAGCAGGGCATGCCTCAGCAGGGAATGCAGCAGGGCATGCCCCCGCAGGGCATGCGCGGTCCGGGCGCTCCCGTACCGGCCGGCATATCGGGCCCGCCGCAGGGGATGGGTGGCCCCATGGGCGGCCCGCCCCAGCTGCCGAGCGGTGCGCCGCAGCTGCCCCCGGGCGGCCAGGGCGGCCCCCAGGGCCAGGGCCAGATGGGTCAGGGCCAGATGGGCCAGGGCCCCATGGGTCAGGGTCAGATGGGTCAGGGCCAGATGGGCCAGGGCCCCATGGGCCAGGGTCCGATGGGTCAGGGCCCCATGGGCCAGGGCCAGATGGGCCAGGGTCAGATGGGCGGACAGCCCCCCATGCAGCAGCAGATGGGTGGCCCGATGGGCGGTCCCATGGGCGGCCCCGGTCAGGGCCCCGGTGGCGACAGCGCCGCGCGTGTCCTCTCGCTGGCCCAGCAGACCGCCGACCAGGCGATCGCCGAGGCCCGCTCCGAGGCCAACAAGATCGTCGGCGAGGCGCGCAGCCGTGCCGAGGGTCTCGAGCGTGACGCCCGTGCCAAGGCCGACGCCCTGGAGCGGGACGCGCAGGAGAAGCACCGCGTCGCGATGGGCTCCCTGGAGTCCGCCCGTGCCACGCTGGAGCGCAAGGTCGAGGACCTGCGGGGCTTCGAGCGCGAGTACCGCACGCGGCTGAAGTCCTACCTGGAGTCGCAGCTGCGTCAGCTGGAGACCCAGGCCGACGACTCGCTGGCCCCGCCGCGCACTCCGGCGACCGCGTCGCTGCCGCCGTCCCCGGCGCCTTCCATGGCTCCGGCCGGTGCGAGCGCCCCGTCCTACGGTGGCAACCAGGGCATGGGCGGTGGCCCGGCTCAGGCCGGTCCGTCCTACGGCGCCCAGCAGCAGATGTCGCCGGCGATGACCCAGCCGATGGCGCCGGTACGGCCGCAGGGCCCGTCGCCGATGGGTCAGGCTCCCTCGCCGATGCGCGGTTTCCTGATCGACGAGGACGACAACTGACGGCCTCTAGTACGCCTTAGGCGTCGGCAGCGTTCAGGGCGGGGCCCCGGAGAAATCCGGGGCCCCGCCCTTTTGCGTGACGTGATGTTGCTCGCAGCACCGGGGGCGGGGCGTGGCCGGTCCCCGGGTCCCGGATCCCCGACGACGTGGCCGGGGGCCGCCGCGCGAGAGAGGCGGGTGGCCCACAAACGCCGACGGCCCGGCCCCGCGTGGTCGCGGGGCCGGGC
>NZ_JBEXCW010000068.1:8708-46093 GCF_040605435.1 Streptomyces sp. NPDC005574 | reverse complement strand
GCCGACGCGCGCGGCGACGAGCGTTCAGGCGCCGGCGGCCGACGCGGCGATGAGCCCAGGCGCGGGCGGCCGACGCGTGGCGACGGGCGTCAGACGTGGGCGCCCGGCCCGGTCACCGTTCGACGGCCGGTGCCGAACCCGGCAGCGGGCGTCCCGCGGACTCCGTCATGAACCACACCGCGGCGCCGCCGATCACGGCCGCCGCCATCATGTAGTAGGCGGGCATCATCATGTTCCCGGTCGCGCTGATCAGCGCCGTCACCACCAGCGGAGTGGTCCCGCCGAACAGCGAGACGGACACGTTGAAGCCGATCGACAGGGAGCCGTACCGCACCCGGGTCGGGAACAGGGCGGGCAGGGCCGAGGGCATCGCGGCGGTGAAGCACACCAGGAGCAGGCCGAGCGCGCCCATGCCGAGGGCGACGGCGAGCAGGCTGCCCTGGCGGATCAGCAGCAGGGCCGGCACGGACAGCAGCAGGAAGCCCGCACAGCCGGCGGCGATCACCGGACGGCGGCCGACGCGGTCGGTCAGCGCACCCGCGAACGGCTGCACGACCATCATCAGCGCCATCACGCCCAGCACCACGAGCAGGCCGTGCGTCTCGTCGTACTTGAGCTCGCCGGTCAGATAGCTCGGCATGTACGACAGCAGCATGTAGTCGGTGACGTTGAAGACCAGCACCAGGCCCACGCACAGCAGCAGCGCCCGCCACTGGCCCGTGACCATCTCGCGCAGGGGCACCTTCGGGCGGTCGGACTCGGCCTTCTCGAGCTCGGCGGCGAACGCCGGGGTCTCCTCCAGGCGCATCCGCAGATAGAGGCCGATGATGCCCATCGGGCCCGCGACCAGGAACGGGACACGCCAGCCCCAGGAGACCAGGTCGTCGGCGGACAGCAGCGCGGTCATCACGGTGACCAGGCCCGCGCCGCCGATGTAGCCGGCGAGCGTGCCGAACTCCAGCCAGCTGCCGAAGAAACCGCGCCGCTTGTCGGGCGCGTACTCGGCGATGAAGGTGGAGGCGCCCGCGTACTCCCCGCCGGTCGAGAAGCCCTGGACCAGACGGGCGGCGAGCAGCAGCACCGGGGCGCCGACGCCGATCGTGGCGTACGACGGGATCAGGCCGATCGCGAAGGTGCCGGCCGCCATCATGATCATGGTGACGGCGAGGACCTTCTGGCGTCCGACGCGGTCGCCGAGCGGGCCGAAGACCATGCCGCCGAGCGGGCGGACCAGGAACGCGGCGGCGAAGGCGCCGAACGTCGACAGCAGCTGGGCGGTGGGGTTGCCCGAGGGGAAGAAGACCTTGCCCAGGGTGACCGCGATGTAGCTGTAGACGCCGAAGTCGAACCACTCCATCGCGTTGCCCAGGGCGGCGGCCTTGACGGCACGCTTCACCAGGGCGGGATCGACGGTGGTGACGTCGGACGTCCGGCGCGGGAGCGCGCCGTCGGACGTGGAGGAGGGGGGCGTGGGGGGCTGGGGCGTGGCGACTGTGGCAGTCGGCAAAACTTCGCTCGCCACCTTTCGACGGAGACAGGGACCGGCCCGTGTGCGGCGAAGGCGGCGACGGCGGCGCCCGCGGCAGGCCAAAAAACGACCATAGGGGTACTTGTCCCCCTTACGTGCCGTGCGCGATCGGTTGCATGGGGCACGTAAATGCGGTCTGTACAGGCTCGTATGCCCGCCCCCGAACGAGATTTCCGGCCGCACACTGTGATCCATCTCGCTCCCGGCGGCGGCGCCCCGACCCGCGGCGGACTATCGTCGTCCGGACAAAAGGGCGACGGACGTCAGGTGAAGCCGGGGTTGCGTGCGTCTTCGTCCGGGGGAGGTGCGAGCCTCCACAGGGTTCGCAGCGAGAACTCAGCGTGTGCTGCACACGAACAATCGGGGCGGAGGCCGGCGAGGCGTGGCGAATGCGGAGCACAGTGGGCGAGCGGCAGAAGGCTTCGGAGTGACCGGAGTGACGGCCGCCGGCCCGGTGAGACCACGCCTGCGCGTGGCGCGGCTCGGCCTGTGGCTGGTGGCCGCCGTCCTCGCCGTACGACAGGTCGCGGCCGTGCTGAGCACCCCCAGAGGAGACCGGCTCACGGACCTGGAGACCTGGGTCGGGCCGAACGGGGTCCTGCACGTCAAGGGCTCCCTCTACGACTCGACGCAGTTCACCGGCACCCCCTTCGGCGGGCTGGTCATGAAGCCGCTGACCCGGGCCGCCGAACAGGCGCTCGGCTGGGGCTGGACCTTCGGCACCCTGCTGCTGGTCGCCGCCCTCGGCCTGGTCGCCGCCCGCGCCCTGCCGCAGCCGGTCAGCCGCCGCACCTCGCTGCTGGCCGCGCCGGTCGCCGTCAGCCTGCTCATGCTGTCGCTGCCGGTGCGCAACACGCTCTGGCTCGGCCAGACCAGCATCATCCCCGTCCTGCTGGTGCTGCTCGGCTGCTTCGCCGTCCGCGGCCGGTGGGCCGGAGGCGTGCTGATCGGCCTCGCGGCCGCGCTCCAGCCCGCCGTCCTGCTCTTCGCACCCCTGCTGTGGTTCACCCGGCGCCGCCGCGCCGCCGCCGTCGCCGGCGCCACCTTCGCCGTCTCCACCGCGCTCGCCTGGGCCGCGATGCCCCACGACTCGTACACCTACTGGGTGCACCACATGGCGGGCGTCGGCCTCGGCGGCGAGGCCGACGCACTGGCCAACCAGTCCCTGCACGGCGCCCTGCTGCGGCTGGGCCTGTCCGGGCCCCTGGAGATCGCGCTCTTCCTGCTGCTCGGCGCGGCCGTCGCCGTCCTCGGCCTGCGCCGCGCGGTGCGCTACGCCCGCGACGGGCAGCTGCTGCTCGCCGTGGCGATCACCGGCTGCGCCGCCATCGCCGTGTCGCCCACCACCTGGCAGCACCAGCTGCTGTGGGTGCTGCTCGCGGTCGTCGGCCGGGTCGGCAAGCGGGCCTCCGACCGGTACGTGTGGCCGGTCGCCGTCGTCCTGGTGATGACCCTGCCGGTGAAGATGCTGCTGCCGAACATGGCCTCGCTTTACACGCTCCGTGACAACGTGGTGCTGCTCGCGGCCCTCGCCGCCGCCACCGTCGTCCCCTTCCTGTCCCGCACCTCGCCGTACTACCAAACGCCGATCCCCACCGAGTACGCCGCCCCCGTGCCGGCCCGCCTGCGGCACGTGCCCCTGCTGCCCTTCCTGCGCCGCGTCCTGACCCGCCCGAACCTGCTCCTCGAACTGCTCCTGATCCGCGTGACCTACGCCGCCTACCAGAAGGTCCGGCTCGCGGCCACCGGCGGAACGAACTCGGGCGGCCGGGCCCGGGCGGAGGAGCACGGCCACCAGATCCTCGACCTGGAGCGGTGGCTGCACATCGACATCGAGCACTGGGCCAACCACGCGGTGGTGAAGGTCGGCTGGCTGCGCGACTTCTTCGACTTCTACTACGAGTCGTTCCACTTCGTGGTCCCGCTCAGCGTCTTCGCCGTCCTGTACTGGCGGCGCCCGGTCGACTACCGCTGGGCCCGCTCCGCCCTCGGCTTCGCCACCCTGCTCGCCCTCGTCGGCTTCTGGCTCTACCCGCTGGCCCCGCCGCGGCTGCTGCCGGGCCTCGGCGTCATCGACACGGTGCACGGCGTCCAGGACTTCTCCAAGCCGGACTACGGCACGCTGACCGCCCTCACCAACCAGTACGCGGCGATGCCCTCGCTGCACTTCGGCTGGTCCTTGTGGTGCGGGCTCGTCATCGCGATCATCGCGCCCCGATGGTGGATGAAGGCGCTGGGCCTGCTGCACCCGCTCTTCACCGTCTCGGCGATCGTGGCGACCGGCAACCACTGGGTGCTGGACGCGGTCGGCGGCGCGGTGGTGGTCGGCGGCGGCTTCGGCCTGACGTACCTGTTCCAGGGCCCACGAGCCCGTACGGCGACGGCCGCACCGCCGGTCGTCGACGCGCCGGCGCGGGTGAAGCAGAGCGCCGGGCTGAGGGACGGGGTGGGCTGAGGGGCGCGTCGGGTTGAGCGGCCGGACCGGCTGTGGGTCGCGTCGGGTTGAGCGGCCGGACCGGCTGAGGGTCGCGTCGGGCTGTGGGTCGACTCGCGCTCCGGGGCTCTTCGGGCTGGGCAAGGAGACGGGCCGGCGGCGCCGGGAGGCCGCCGGCCCGAGTCTGTCGGCCGGTTCCGGTCGCGGGTGTGCGGACCGGCCTGGTCCGCCGACCGGTTGCGTCCGCGGACGTACGGACCGGTCGGGGCCGTCCCGGTCGGGGCCGTCCCGGTCGGGGCCGTCAGCGGTCGGACCGTGCGGAGCCCTCGCCCTCAGCCGGCGGTGACCTGGAGTTCCTTCACGCCGTTGATCCAGGCCGAGCGCAGCCGGCGGGGCTCGCCGACGAGGGTCAGGTGGGGCAGCGCGTCGGCGATCGCGTTGAAGATGAGGTCGATCTCCAGGACGGCCAGGGACTTGCCGAGGCAGTAGTGCGGGCCTCCGCCGCCGAAGCCGAGGTGCGGGTTGGGGTCGCGGGTGATGTCGAAGGAGTCCGGGTCCTCGAACACGTCGGGGTCGTGGTTGGCGGAGGCGTAGAAGACGCCGACGCGGTCGCCCTTCCTGATCCGGCTGCCGCCGAGTTCCGTGTCCTGGGTGGCGGTGCGCTGGAAGGCGTTGACCGGGGTGGCCCAGCGGACGATCTCCTCGGCGGCCGTCGCCGGCCGTTCACGCTTGTACCGCTCCCACTGCTCGGGGTGGGTGAGGAAGGCGTGCATGCCGTGGGTGATGGCGTTGCGGGTCGTCTCGTTGCCGGCGACGGCGAGCATCAGCACGAAGAAGCCGAACTCGTCGGAGGCGAGGTTGCCCTCGTCCTCGGCGGCGACCAGCGTGCTGACGATGTCCTTCGCCGGGCACTGCTTCCGGTCGGCGGCCATGTTCATGGCGTAGGCGATGAGTTCGGTGGCCGACTGGGCGCCGACCTCCTCGGTGATGGCGTACTCCGGGTCGTCGTAGGCGATCATCTTGTTGGACCAGTCGAAGATCCTGGACCGGTCGTCCTGCGGGATGCCGATGAGTTCGGCGATGGCCTGGAGGGGCAGTTCACAGGCGACCTGGGTGACGAAGTCGAAGGGCCCGGACCGGGCGAGGGCGCTCTGTGCGATGGCGTGCGCGCGGGCGCGGAGGTTGTCCTCCAGGGCGCGGATGGCGCGCGGGGTGAACACGCGCTGCACGATCTGGCGGACCCGGGTGTGCTCGGGCGGGTCCATGTTCAGCAGGATCAGGCGCTGGGCGTCGATCGCGTCGCGCTCGATGTGCTCGTTGAAGCGGATGATCGCCGTGTTGAGGGTCGAGGAGTAGATCTCCGGGTGCGTGGAGACGAACTTGACGTCGGCGTGCCGGGTCACCGCCCAGTAGCCCTCGTCCTGGAAGCCGGCCACGTTGGCCGTCTGCGGGATCCAGCGGACCGGTTCGGCCTGCCGCAGCGCGGCGAACTCCGGGAAGGGCACGCGGTGGTGCAGCAGGTCGGGGTCGGTGAAGTCGAACCCGTCGGGCAGCGCGGGACAGGGCATCGGCAACTCCAGCCGTGTTCGGACAGCTCTGACAAGCTCAGGCAGGCTCGGGCGAGCTGAGGCACGCCCTGCCAAGCCCAGCCAAGCCTTCTGACGGTCCATCAGGAATTGCCGTGAAGGTAGTAACGGGTTCTACAAGAGGCAAGAGGCGCGGCGGCTCCAATTGCCGGGGATTTCGCGCGCGCCCGCAGAACAGGACTTCCGGGGGGTGCACGACCCTTGCGGCGACGGACACCCTGTCAGCAGACTGCTGGGGGAACTAGAACACGTACTAGTTCTGCGTGGCGGGCCGGGCCGGGACGCCCCGCGCCGCGCGGGTACCGGAGGAGAGGAACTCCCCATGGCCGCGGAACCCGTGATCGTCGAAGCCGTACGCACGCCCATCGGCAGGCGCGGCGGCGCGCTCGCCAACCTGCACCCCGCCTACCTGCTGGGCGAGACCTACCGTGAACTCCTGGGCCGGACCGGCATTCCCGCCGACGCCGTCGAGCAGATCGTCGGCGGCACGGTGACCCACGCCGGCGAGCAGTCCATGAACCCCGCCCGCACGGCCTGGCTGACGGTCGGGCTGCCCTACGAGACGGCGGCGACCACCGTCGACTGCCAGTGCGGGTCCTCGCAGCAGGCCTCGCACATGGTGGCCAACATGATCGCGGCGGGCGTCATCGACGTCGGGATCAGCTGCGGCGTCGAGGCGATGTCACGCGTGCCGCTGGGATCGGGCTCCAAGCACGGGCCCGGAAAGCCGTTCCCCGACGAGTGGAACGTTGACCTCCCCAACCAGTTCGAGGCGGCCGAACGCATCGCCCGGCACCGGGGCCTGACCCGCGAGAACGTCGACGCCCTGGGCCTCGCCTCCCAGGAACGCGCCGCCGCCGCCTGGTCGGAGGAGCGGTTCAAGCGGGAGACCTTCGCCGTCCAGGTGCCGACGACCGAGGAGGAACAGCGCGCGGGACAGGGCATGTGGCGCCTGGTCGACCGCGACGAAGGGCTGCGCGACACGTCGGCGGACGCGCTGGCCGCACTCAAACCGATCATGCCGACGGCCGTGCACACGGCGGGCAACTCGTCGCAGATCAGCGACGGTTCGTCGGCGATCATGTGGGCGTCCAAGCGGATGGCGCGCGCGCTGAAACTGCGTCCCCGGGCGCGGATCGTCGCCCAGGCGCTGGTCGGGGCCGACCCGCACTTCCACCTGGACGGCCCGATCGACGCCACCCGGGCCGTGCTGGGCAAGGCCGGCATGTCCCTGAAGGACATCGACCTCGTCGAGATCAACGAGGCTTTCGCGTCGGTGGTGTTGAGCTGGGCCCAGGTCTTCGGACAGGACCTCGACAAGGTCAACGTGAACGGCGGAGCCATCGCGCTGGGCCACCCCGTCGGGGCGACCGGCGCCCGGCTCATCACCACGGCACTGCACGAACTGGAGCGCACGGAAAAGGAGTTCGCCCTCGTCACGATGTGCGCGGGGGGCGGGCTGGCGACCGGGACGATCCTTCAGCGGCTGTAGTCGCCGAGGGCGGGGCGGAGGCGGGGTGGAGGCGGGGCGGTCCGGTCCGTGGTGACGCGGACCGCTGGCGGGGCGGGCGGGGCTCACTCCCGTCCCGACACCGTCACCGCCAGCACCGCCACCGCCACCGCGGTGACGAGCAGCGGGATGCCGAGGCCGTGGTGGAGGACCAGCCAGGCGCCGAGCGCGGCACCGGCGAGCATCGCGGCGACCGAGGCGGTACGGCGGGGCGAGTGGGTGCCCGCGCCGCCGCCGGCCCTCGAATCGGAGGCGAGGCCGGTCAGCGTCATGGTCAGGACCGTCGTCGTCAGGTCGGCGACCCCGAGTTTGCGGACGGTCGCGTTGCGCAGGCCCATGGCGAAGGCCGTGACCGCGATCAGTGCGTAGGCGGTGGCCGTGGCGTGCGGCGCGGCGAACGCGACGGCGGCGGACACGCCGAGGAGCACCGCCTCGGCGGCGAAGGTGCTGCGCGCCCAGGTCCGGCGCGAGCCCCCGCCGAGCCGCACCGCGACCCGGCCCCCGGCCACCGCGCCCACGAGGAACGACACGAGCGAGGTCAGGGTGTGCGGCACGGAGAAGCCGGGCGCCCCCGCCGCCGCGAAGCCCAGCACCACCACGTTGCCGGTCATGTTCGCGGTGAAGACGTGCCCGAGACCGAGGTAACTCACCGCGTCGATCAGCCCGCTGACCACGGTCAGCACCAGCAGCCCGGGGACCAGCCGCACCCCTCGCGCCCCGGCGTCCGGCGCCTGCGTGCCGGCGCTCTCCGCGCTCTCCGCGCTCATGGGCGGACCTCCGGTCGGGGACGGGACGGGATCACCATGATGCCGCGGCTCAGACTGTCACGCCCGGCGCCCGCGGGCCCGACCGGCCCGGCGCGGCCCTGGTCTCCCCGTGGGCCCGCGCGTCACGCCTCGCCGTGGTGCGGTGAGATCAGCCCCGACTCGTAGGCCAGCACCACCGCCTGGACGCGGTCGCGGAGGTCGAGCTTGGACAGGATGCGGCCGATGTGGGTCTTCACCGTGGTGGGGCTGAGGAACAACCGGTCGGCGAGTTCGGCGTTGCTGAGGCCGGTGGCCAGGAGGCGGAGGACCTCCAGTTCCCGGGGGGTCAGGAGGGCGAGGTCGCGGTGGAGCGCGGCCGGCGGGCGGGGTTCCTCGCGGTGGGCGAAGCGCTCGATCAGGCGGCGGGTGATCGCGGGGGCCAGCAGGGCGTCGCCCGACTGCACCAGACGCACGGCCGCCACCAGGTGCTCCGGCGTGACGTCCTTCAGCAGGAAGCCGCTCGCGCCGGCCGTGAGCGCCGCGTAGACGTAGTGGTCCAGGTCGTAGGTGGTCAGGATGATCACACGGAGGCCGTCCGCAGCCGCTCCTGAGTCGGCGCCCGTGCCGGACAGGATCCGTCTCGTCGCCTCGATGCCGTCCATCCCCGGCATCCGGACGTCCATCAGCACCACGTCGGGGCGCGTGCGGCGGACCGCCGCGACCGCCTCCGCCCCGTCCGCCGCCTCCGCCGTCACCTCGATGCCGTCCGCGGCCAGGATCATGCCGAAGCCGGTGCGGACGAGGGCCTGGTCGTCGGCGATCACCGCCCGCAGGGGAGGGCCGTTCACGGTGTCCCGCAGGGGATGCGGGCCGTGATCCGGTAGCCGCCGGCCGCGGTCGGGCCGGCGGTCAGGTCGCCGCCGTAGACCGCGAGGCGTTCGCGCAGGCCGATCAGGCCGCGGCCGCCGCCGCCCGGGGGCGGGGCGTCGCGGACCGCGCCGGTGTCCGTGACCTCCAGCTCCAGGCGCCCGCCGGTGCAGCCGATCGTGACGGCCGCCTCGGCGCCGGGCGCGTGTCTGATCGTGTTGGTGAGCGCCTCCTGCACCACCCGGTACGCCGCCAGGTCCACCCCGGGCGGCAGCGGGTCCGGCGGGAGGGAGACGGCCACCGTGACCGGGGTCCCGGCCGCCCGTACGCGGGCGACGAGCGCGTCCAGCCGGCTCAGGCCGGGTTGTGGTTCCAGGCCGTCCGCCGGTACGTCGGGACGGCGACCAGTGTCGGGGGACGCCAACAGGCCCATCACGTGCCGGAGTTCCGCCATCGCCGCCCTGCCGCCCGCCTCCACCGCCAGCAGGGCCTCCTTCGACCGTTCGGGTGCCGCGTCCATCACCTTGCGCGCCGCACCCGCCTGGATCACCATCACGCTCACATTGTGGGTCACCACGTCGTGCAACTCGGCGGCGATCCGGGCACGTTCCTCCTCGACCGCCCGCCGCGTGCTGCGCTCCTGCGTCTCCTGCAGCTCCCTGAACCGGTCCCGGCTGCGCGCCAGTCTCCGCTGCCAGAGGCGGACCGTGCTGGACAGCACCCCGGCCACCAGCAGGACGACGGCGGGGCTCGACCACCCCGGCAGGATCGGGGCGGTCTCGCGGAACGCGATCCCGGCCAGCACCGCCCCGACGACCAGCGCGGCCATCGCCCGCACCCGGTGACGGCTGTACATCACCGCGCTGTAGGCGCCGATCACACACGTCAGGACCGTGATCCAGGTGGCCGCGTCCCCGATGGCCAGGGCCGCGCCCAGGACCACCGCGAACACCGCCAGCGGACACCTGCGCCGGGCCGCCAGCGGCAGCGCCGACAGGACGACCAGGAGCCAGGGCGCCGAGGGCACCGACGGCACCGGCAATGCGGCCGGCCAGGTGCCCGGTTCCGGCGGGCGGGGCGGGACCGGTAGGCCGTACCCGGCCTCCGGGCCGAACCGGACCGGCCCGTCACCGGGATAGCGCGCCGCCACGACCAGCGCCACGACGGTCAGCGCGACCGCCAGCGCCACGTCCAGGCCCACCGCCCGCCGCGACAGCGGGCCCGGCTTCGCCTCGGGGCGCAACGCGTCCAGCAACTGCCGCCGCCGATGCGGCCGTTCCCGTCGGTCCTCCGTCTCCATCGGGTCATTGTGCGGCCCGGCCGGGCGGGTCCGCGTCCGCCGGGAAGGCCGACGAGGCGTCCCCCAGGCGTACGTCGCGGGGAGGACCCCCGCGTCCTGTCCTCCGGTGGGAGGGCCGCGGGTCGGTGTCGCGGCCGACGCGGGCGAGGGCGGCACGCCCCTACCTTCACCGGGACCGGCCCGGCCGGGCTCCTCCCGGGCCGGCCCCTCCCCGAAGCGACCCGAAGGACGGACACCTCCCATGACTCACGTGATCCAACTGGAGGGCGTGGCCAAGCGCTACGACAGTGCGGGCGCGCCCGCGCTCGGACCGCTCGACCTCGGTGTCGCGCAGGGCGAGGCCCTCGCCGTGACCGGGCCCTCCGGCAGCGGCAAGTCGACGCTGCTGAACCTCGTCGCCGGTCTCGACCGGCCCACCGAGGGTGCCGTGACCGTGGCCGGACAGCGCCTCGAAGGGCTCGGCGAGCACGCCCTGGCCCGCTTCCGCCGCCAACACGTCGGCATGGTCTTCCAGTTCTTCAACCTGCTCGACGATCTCACCGTCGCCGACAACATCCAGCTCCCCGCCCAGCTGACCGGCACCACCCGGCGCAGGGCCGCCGCCCGCGCCGAGGAGCTCATGGAACTGCTGAGGATCCAGAAGCACGCCCGCGCCTATCCGGGCCGCCTGTCCGGCGGTGAACGCCAACGGGTCGCGGTGGCACGGGCGTTGGTCAACCGGCCGGCGCTGCTGCTCGCCGACGAGCCGACCGGCGCACTCGACTCCGCCTCCGGGCAGGACGTACGGGAGCTGCTGGCGGATCTGCACCGCGGCGGGCAGACCCTCGTGCTCGTCACCCACGACCTCGCGCTGGCGCGGGCGTGCGCCGGCCGCACGATCCATCTGGTCGACGGCCACCTCGCCGTCGACACCCGCGCCGAGGCCGCCCGATGACCGCGGTGAAGCCGGGGACGCCGACCTCCCGGTTCCGGCTGCGCCCCCGCACCGGCGCGCTCACCCGGGTCGTACGCTCCGGGGTCGGCCGGCGCCGGGTGCAGACCGTGGTGATCGCCGTGGCCACGATGATGGCCGTCGCCTCGGCCGTGGTCGCCGGCTCCCTCATCGTGGCCTCCGACGCGCCCTTCGACCACGCCTTCTCCCGGCAGCACGGCCCCCATCTCACCGTGGAGTACGACCCGGCCGGGGTGAGTGCCGGGCAGCTCCGGGCCACCGGGCGCCTGCCGGGCGTCACCGGGAGCGCGGGTCCGTTCCCGTCCACGGTCCTCCACCCGGTGGACGCCGGGGGCGGACACGTCCCGGCGCTCACCCTGGTCGGACGGCCCGGCCCGCGGGCCGGCGTCGACGACCTCGACCTCGGATCCGGACGCTGGGCGGCCAGGTCCGGCGAGGTCGTGCTGTCCGCGGACCTCTCCGGCCCCTTCGCGGCGGGTTCCGTCCTGAAGACCTCCGACGCGGCGGACGGCGTGCCCCTGACCGTCGTGGGCTTCGCCGTGTCGGCCGGCCGGACCGCGGACGCGTGGACGACACCCGCCCAGGTCGCGGCACTGGCGTCGAAGGACAGCCCGGTCACCCGCCAGATGCTCTACCGCTTCGACTCGGCGGCCACCGACGCGCAGCTCACCGCCGACCGCGAGAAGCTCGCCGCCGCCGTGCCGTCGGGGGCGCTGCTGGGCTCCCGGTCCTACCTGGACACCAAACGCGCCGCGGACGGGGGCGCGGCGCCGACCATCCCGTTCCTGATCGCGTTCGGGGTGCTCGGCATCGCGATGTCCGTGATCATCGTCGGCAGCGTGGTGGCCGGCGCCGTCGGCACCGGCCTGCGCCGGATCGGCATCCTGAAGGCACTCGGCTTCACCCCGGGCGAGGTGGTGCGCGCCTACGTGGCGCAGGCCCTGATCCCGGCCACCGCCGGCATCGCGCTGGGCGTCGTCCTCGGCAACCTACTGGCGCTGCCGCTGCTGCACGACACCGAGCGGGCGTACGGCAGCGTCTCGCTGTCGGTGGCCTGGTGGGTGGACGTCCTGGTGCCGGCCGCGGCACTGCTCGTCGTGGCGCTCGCGGCCCTGCTGCCCGCGCTGCGGGCGGGCCGGCTGCGGACGGTCGAGGCCATCGCGGTAGGCCGGGCACCCCGCAGCGGGCGCGGCCGCTGGGCGCACCGGACCGCGGGACGGCTGCCGCTGCCCCGGGCACTGACCTACGGCCTCGCGAGCCCCTTCGCGCACCCCGTCCGCGCCCTCGCCCTGCTTCTCGCGGTGGCCTTCGGCACGGTCGCCGCGACCTTCGCGGTGGGGCTCACCCAGTCCCTGAACGCGGTCGGCGAGGCACGGGACCCCGACAGCCGGGCCGCGGTCACCGTCTTCGGCGGCGGGCCCGGCGGCCCGGAAGGCGGGCCCCGGCACGTGGCGAAGGGGTCCTCCACCCCGGCCCCGGCCCCCGCCGCCGACCCGGCGCGGCTGCGGGCCGTCGTCGCCGCCGATCCCGGCACGGCCTCGTACTACGGGAAGGCCGAGGCGCAGGTCACGGTCGCCGGGATCACCGGATCCCTCCGGGCCCGCCTCTACCAGGGCGCCCCGCGCACGGGCGGTTTCGCGATGATCACCGGGCACTGGATCACCGGGCCGGGACAGGTCGCGGTGCCCACGCAGTTCCTGCGGAGGACCGGCACCCGGGTCGGCGACACCGCGCGGGTGACGCTGGGCGGGAAGACGAGGACCCTGCGCATCGTCGGGGAGGTCTTCGACACCTCGGACGACGGGCTGAACGTCCACGCCGAGCTCGCCGACTTCCCGGCGGTGAAGCCGCAGCTCTTCCTCGTCGAGGTGAAGCCGGGCGTCGACCCTGCCCGGTACGCGGCGCGGCTCGCCGAGCGGGTACGGCCCCTGGGCGGCGAGGCCGTGGTCAACGTGCGGTCCCGGCAGAACGGCACCGTCGTCATCCTGGACGCGATGGCGGTGCTGCTCACCCTCATGCTGGTCTCCGTGGCCGGGCTGGGTGTGCTCAACTCGGTCGTCCTCGACACCCGCGAACGCGTCCACGATCTCGGGGTGTGCAAGGCGCTCGGCATGTCACCGCGGCAGACCGTGGGCCTCGTCCTCGCCTCGGTGGCCGGGATCGGCGTGCTGGGCGGTCTCGCCGGGGTACCGGCCGGGTACGCCCTGCACCACTACGTCCTGCCGGTCATGGGGCACGCCGCCGGCACCGGCCTGCCCCCGTCCGTGCTCGACGTGTACGGGAGCACGCAACTGGCGCTGCTGGGTCTGGCGGGCGTCGTCATCGCCCTGCTCGGCGCGCTGCTCCCGGCGGCCTGGGCGGCCGGCACCCGCACCGCGAGCGCGCTGCGCACCGAGTGAGTGGCGCCCAGGCGGGGAGGGACCGGCGCACGCCTCGCCCCGAGTGAGGTCGCCGACCGTCGGCGGGGCATGGCGAAGGCGGCGGCCCGGGGATCGGGGGCCGCCGCCTTCGCGTCGAGGGGACCGGTCACACAGGACGGTCGGTCGGGTGGAGGACCAGTCGTACGGGAGGTCGGTCGCGGTGACCGGTCGTACGAGAGGGTCGCCGGTCGAGGAGAGACCGGGTGCGGGGTGGTGCGGGAAGCCGTGTGGAGTTGTCGCCCGGCTCCGGGGGACCGGCCGTGCGGAGGCCGGTCGTGTGGGGGGCCGGCAGGTGCGGGCCGGTTGTGCGGGGGCCGGTCGCGGGGGACCGTTCGTGCCGGATCTGCGGAGGGCCGGTCGGGGGACCGGCCGCGGGGGGCCCGGGCGGGTTCGTGCGGAGGTACGGGCGGTCGGGCCGCTCAGTACCAGCCGTTGGCCTGCCAGAAGTTCCACGCGGCGGCGGGGCTGCCGTAGCGGGAGTTCATGTAGTCGAGGCCCCACTTGATCTGGGTGGCGGCGTTGGTCTTCCAGTCGGAGCCGGCCGAGGACATCTTCGAGCCGGGAAGGGCCTGGACGAGGCCGTAGGCGCCGGAGGAGGAGTTGCTGGCGGTGACGTTCCAGCCGCTCTCGTGCTGGACGATCTTGCTGAAGGCGTTGTACTGCGCGGCGCTCGGAATCAGCTTGTGCGCGATCGCCTGGGCCTGGGGGGCCGACGAAGTGGCGGCCTGGGCCGGAGCCGAGGTCAGGACCATGCCGGTGGTGGCGGCGGCCAGCGCGGCGGCGGTCAGGGCCTTCTTCGGGGAGACGATGCGACGGGCGATGCGGGAGACGGACACGGAGAACCTTTTCTTCGGGGACGGGACGGTCGTCGTACATCCGGACCACGCGGTGCGTGGCGGGGGGCGTACGTAGGCGCCGCGGCCCAGGTGGGCGGTCGGCGCCGAACGACGTGCTCCAGAGAAACAGGTTGGCGAAGTGCCCGCAAACACCCCTTTTGCTAGTTGTGGTCGTACCCGGCGGGTGGGGGGGCTGTGTGACGTGGCTCTCAAAGCGCAGGTCGGCGCGGGTAATGGCAGGATCATGTCAATCCGATTCGGCTACGACGCGGCATCGTAGGTGACCTGCGTCATGTGGGGTGGTTCACCGTTGGACCGCTTCCTGGTGACGGTCGGCGTACGCCGTCTCACCCAGGGGTGCCGTCGAAGGTGACCGGCGTCTCGAACGCCGCCCGGCGCGTGGCCCGCCGCAGCGCCCTCAGTACCGCCGGGCCGGCGACGAGCGTCAAAAGCACGGTGACCAGCGCCCGCCCCAGGTCCCAGCCGAGTGAGGTGGCCAGGCAGTACGCGAGGAAACGGGCCAGGTTGGCGGGGACCGCCGCGTCCGGGTGGAAGGCGATGTTCGAGGCGTTCTCGCCCATGAAGGGCCAGCCCGCCAGGTTCATCACCGTCCCGTAGGCGAAGGCGGCCAGGAAGCCGTACGCGGCGAGGAGCAGCAGCTCGGCCCGGCCGCGCAGCCGGTCGGGGCCCGGGAGCAGGCCCGCGCCCATCGTGAACCAGCCCATCGCGAGCATCTGGAACGGCATCCAGGGGCCCACCCCGCCCGTGAGCAGCGCGGACGCGAACATCGTGACCGAGCCGAGCACGTAGCCGAACCCCGGGCCGAGCACCCGCCCGCTCAGCACCATCAGGAAGAACATCGGCTCGATGCCGGCGGTCCCGGCGCCGATCGGGCGCAGTGCCGCGCCGGTGGCGGCCAGCACGCCGAGCATCGCGACCGCCTTGGGACCGAGGCCCGACTCGGAGATCGTCGCGGCGACCACCGCCACCAGCAGGATCAGCAGCCCGGCGAACAGCCAGGGGGCGTCCTGCGCGTGGGCGCTGACCTGGGAGGCGGGCGGGGCGAGGAACGGCCAGGTCAGGGCGGCCAGGCCGACGGCGCTGACCAGGGCGAGGGCGGCCAGTGAACGCGCGCCGAGACGGACGGCGCGGGCCTGCGGAGTGCGGGCGGTCATGCCAGCGCCTTCCTCACCTGCGCGACGGTGAGCCACTTCTGCGGGGCCAGGATCTTGGTGACCTGCGGTGCGAAGGAAGGGGAGGCCACCACCACGTCGGCGGTCGGCCCGTCGGCGATCACCTCGCCGTCGGCGAGGAGGACCACCCGGTGGGCGAGTTCGGCGGCCAGTTCCACGTCGTGCGTGGCCAGCACGATGGCGTGCCCCTCGGCGGCGAGACCGCGCAGGATGCCGACGAGCCGGCCCTTCGCCGCGTAGTCCAGACCCCGCGTCGGCTCGTCGAGCAGGAGGAGCGGCGGCCGGGCGGTCAGCACGACGGCCAGCGCGAGGGTGAGCCGCTGCCCCTCGGAGAGGTCGCGCGGATGCGTGCCGTCGGCGATGCCGGGGAGCAGACCGGACACCAGGGCCCGGCAGGTGCCGGCGGCCGCGCCCGCGTCCCGGTCGGCCTGGGCGCACTCGGCGGCCACCGTGTCGGCGTACAGCAGGTCGCGCGGTTCCTGCGGTACGAGTCCCACGCGGCGGACGAGGTCGGGGGGCGCCGTGCGATGCGGTACGGCGCCGGTAACCCGTACCGAACCGGCGGCGGGTTCCACGAGCCCGACCAGCGCGGACAGCAGCGTGGACTTGCCGGCGCCGTTGCGGCCCATCAGCGCGATCGTCTCACCGGGCGTCACGGTCAGGTCCACGTGCCGCAGCGCCTGGACGCGGCCGCGCCGGACGGCGAGGGAACGGACGTCGGCCGCGTGCGCGGGGGAGGGGGCGTCGGCCAGGGAGCGGCGGCGCGGCCACCGGCGGGCGGGGGCGGGGCGGCGGGCGAGGGGCACGGCCGGGGTCGCGGGGCCGTGGGCGTCGGGTGCGGGGGCCGCCGCCAGCCGTTCGCGGAGGGCCGGTGCCCGGCGCCGGGCGTCGCGGACCGTCAGCGGCAGGGGCGACCACCGCGCCAGCCGGCCCAGCTCCACCACCGGCGGGCACACCGGGGAGACGGCCATGACGGCGGCCGGAGCGCCGAGCACCGGTGCCGCGCCCGGGGACGGCAGGAGGACGACCTGGTCGGCGTACTGGACGACGCGTTCCAGGCGGTGTTCGGCCATGAGGACCGTGGTGCCGAGGTCGTGCACGAGACGCTGGAGGACCGCGAGGACCTCCTCCGCCGCGGCCGGGTCCAGGGCGGACGTCGGCTCGTCCAGGACCAGGACACGGGGGTGCGGGGTGAGGACGGACCCGATCGCCACGCGTTGCTGCTGGCCGCCGGAGAGCGTGGAGATCGGGCGGTCGCGCAGACCGGCCAGGCCCAGGAGGTCGAGGGTCTCCTCGACGCGGCGGCGCATCACGTCCGGCGCGAGGCCCAACGACTCCATGCCGTAGGCGAGTTCGTCCTCGACGGTGTCCGTGACGAAGTGCGACAGCGGGTCCTGGCCCACCGTGCCGACGACGTCGGCGAGTTCCCGCGGCTTGTGGGTGCGGGTGTCGCGGCCGGCCACCGTGACACGGCCGCGCAGGGTGCCGCCGGTGAAGTGCGGGACGAGACCGCTGACCGCTCCCAGCACCGTCGACTTGCCGACCCCGGACGGGCCGACGAGCAGGACGAGTTCACCTTCCGGGACCTCGAAGTCGACGCCCCGGACGGTCGGTTCGGGCACGCCGTCGTACGTCACGGAGACGTTCTCGAAGCGGATCACGACGGCTCCTTGGGTGAGGGGCTGCCGGCCAGGAGGGAGGCGGTGGGCCTGGCGGGCGCCGCGGGGACGGGCGGTGCGGCCCGGCCGGGGGCCGGTACGGCGAAGGCGGGGAGCAGCCCGACGAGCACCGCCGCCGCCGGCCACAGGGGCAGGGCGGGGGCGACGAGCGGCACCACACCGGGCTGCAGGGCCGCCGGGTCGCGGGCGGCGGCCAGGGCCAGCAGCGCGGCGACCGCGATACCGGACCCGGTGACCAGCCAGGCCCGCGCGTCCCACCGGTCGGGGCGGTAGCGGGTGCGCGGGGAGCGGCGGCCGCCGAGACGCAGACCGGCGAGGGCACAGACCAGGCCGGCCAGGACGAGGGGCAGGCCGTAGGTTCCGCCGGCCGCGGTCAGCACGCCGTACGTTCCGGCGCAGACGCCGAGCAGACCGCCCAGGGTGAGGGCGGCGGTCGTACGGCGGACCGCGGGCGGCACGTCGGCGGTGCGGCCGTAGCCGCGGGCGTCCATCGCGGCGGCGAGGGCCACCGAACGCTCCAACGCGCCCTCCAGGACCGGGAGTCCCACGTGCAGCAGGCCCCGCACCCCCCGGTCCGGGCGTCCGCGCAGACGGCGGGCGGCACGCAGGCGCCGCACGTCGGCGACGAGGTGCGGGGCGAAGGTGAGGGCCACGACCACCGCCACACCGGTCTCGTACAGGGCGCCCGGCAGCGACTTGAGGAGCCGCGCCGGGTCGGCGAGGGCGTTGGCGGCGCCGACGCAGACGAGGAGCGTGGCCAGTCTCAGGCCGTCGTAGAGCGCGAAGACCAGGCCCTCCGCGGTGACCCGGCCGCCCAGGCGGATGCCCTGCGCCCAGTGGGGGAGCGGGACTTCGGGAAGCGTGAGGAGCACGTGCGTGCCGGGGATCGGGGAGCCGAGGACCACCGCGAAGCCGAGCCGGACCGCGAGCACGGCCAGGGCGAGCTTGACGAACGCGCCGTAGGAGCGGGCGGCGGGGGTGTCGGGGCGGTGGGTGGCCACGACGTAGGCGGAGGTGGCGACGAGCAGGGCGAGAACGAGGGGGTTGGTGGTGCGGGTGGCCGCGGTGCCGAGGGACAGCGCCCACAGCCACCAGGCACCGGGGTGCACGCGCACCCCGGACCGGCCGGCTCGCGGGGCCGGCCCGACGCGGCCCGCGCGCTCGACCCGGCCGGGTCGTCCCGCCTCTCCCGCCTGTCCGGCCCGTCCCTGGCGCGGCAGTTCGACGCCGGGCGATCCGGGCTCGCGCCGCCTCCGCCTACGGCGCATTCCGGCGCCGCCTCGCCTGCCATGCGGCCGCGCCGCCGAGCACCGCCACCACCGCGCCGCCGGCGAGCAGTCCCAGCGAGGGGCCGTCGTCGTGCGCGGCGGAATCGCGCCCGCCGCTCCCGGTCCCGCTGTCGCTTTTGCCGTCCGCGCTCACCTGCTCGCCGCAGCCCGTCCTCGGGTAGCCGGAGATCGCGCACAGCAGGGCGTTGGTGTCGTAGCGCAGCGGTTTCGCCACCGAGGCCAGGGCCTCGGCGGTCGTGGCGTCCGGCGCCACCCGCGCGCAGGCCGTCCGCGCCCGGGGCGGGGTCTCCCCGGACGGGGCGTCCGCCGGCGTACCGAAGTCGACGACCAGAGCCACCCGCTTGCGGCCGTCCGCCGCGGGCGTGCCCGCGCAGACCGACGCGAAGTCGGCCCTGCCGCGCGGCTGTACCGAGTCGCCGGAGTCCTCGCTGACGGAGAAGCGGAAGCCCTGGACGTCACCGTCGGCGGGACGGGTGGTCGACGGGCCCTGCGTGGCGTAGGTCCAGTGGCCGCCGGTGCGGTCCCAGAAGGACCAGTAGCGGTAGCCGGCGGCCCGCGCCTGGGCCGCGTTGCCCAGCAGGAGGACGGCGAGGAGCAGTACGGCGGCGCGGCGGCGGGTCACGGCTTCCGCCGCCGGTTGCGGCCGCTGATCAGGAAACCGATGCCGATACCGGCGACGAGACCGACGCCGATGATCCACCAGACGCTCGGGGAGGAGCCCTTCTGCTCCTTCTTGTCGGCCTTGTCGGCCTTGTCGCTGTCGGCGCCGCTCCGGCCGGTCTGCCCGTCCGCCGACCGCGGGGCCGGGCCGGTGGCGTTCAGCCGTGCGACGAGGTCGGTGCCGCCGAAGTCACGCGGGTCGGTGCCCGTCGCGTGGGCCGCGAAGACGAGCTGGGCGTAGGCGGCCGGACCGCTCTGCCGGGCCCAGGCGGCGGAGTTGCGCTCCAGCCACCGCAGCGGCTTCGCCGCCTGCCCCGCGCCGCCCTGGGCGGCGAGCGCGACGACGGCGTCGGCGGTGTTGCCGTAGTCGGGCTGGTCGGTGGAGCCGGGCATGGCGGACGTCAGGTGGCCGGTCTTCGCGACCGCGCCGGCCAGGTAGGAGGCGCCGTTGGCGGCGGCCTGCCGCGGGGTCGGGTTCCCGGAGCCCGCGCAGTCGCCGTCCGTCTTCCGGCCGGCCTCGACGACCATGCCGAGGCCCAGGGCACCGACCACGCCCGCCGCCGTGGCGTCCGCGTTGGCGGCGAGCTCGCCCGCCTTGCCGGGCTGGAACGCGAAGGCACCCGCCCCCGCCCCCTTGCACGGCAGGGCGAACGCCAGCAGGGCGTCATACGCCGAGTTGCCGCCCTTCTCGACCTGCGCGGGCTTCTCGCCGACGGCGGTCAGCGCGCCGACGACGACGGACGTCGAGTTGGTGTCGCTGGCGCCGCCGGGCGCGTAGCCCCAGCCGCCGTCCTTGTTCTGCACGGACTTCAGCCACGCGACGGCTCTGGCGGTCTCGGCGTCGTGTCCGCCGAGCGCGGCGAGGGCCTGCACGGCGGCGGCCGTGTTGTTGGAGTCGACCGGCAGCTTGGCGTCACACGCCTTGGCGGTGTCGGCGCGGAAGGGGGCGAACGCCCCGCTCGCGCACTGCTGCCCGGTCAGCCAGGTGACGGCCTCCGCGGCCGGCTTCACCCCGGCGGTGTGCTGGGCGAGCAGCGCGAGGGACTGGCGCCAGACGCCGTCGTACTGCGGGTTCGCGCTGCCGTACAGGCCCGGGGGCAGCGCCGGGGACGACGGCGAGGCGGACGGGGACGGGTCGGCGGCGACGGCGGGCGAGGCCGCGCCGATCACGGCTGTTGCGGCCAGAACCGCGGCACTGCGGCGGACGTTCATGATCGGCGGGTGCCTCTCTCCTGTGATGCCCGGTGCGCCCCCGGGGCGCCGGCGCCGGACCGGCGCCCGCTCGGGGCCGACGGGCCTTCGCGCGTTCGCCGCCTCGACGCCGGCACGCCCTTCGGCGCACCGGGTGCAGCGGAGCCGGGCAGCACGGGACATCCCGGCGGCTCGGCTCCGTAGACCTGGACGGTGCCGCGCACCGGCCTGCTGCCGGTACGCGTGTGCCGGTCACGTCCGCACGGGGCGATCCGGCTCACCGTCTCCGGCGAACGGTTCACGGATGGGGGTACCTCCCAGGCCCTCAGGGCACTGGGGGAGGGCCGGCGCCGGAATTGCACCGGCTTTCCCCCGTACGGTCGTGATGACGACCCGGCTACTCTACCGGCCCGTAGGAACCGCCCGAGGGGCGGCTGTGCGGCACCCCGCAGCGCTCCGCCGCCCTCTTCCCAACTCCCCACCAGGCATGGAGCGATCACCCCGCCCGGAGCCGGGCGAGGGCGCGACCGGGCCGCTACACCGCGACGTACGTCACCGGACCGCTCTCCGGCACCGCCTCCGCCCGGCCCAGTTTGACCAGGCGGCGCAGATGGGCCTCCGCCTCCGAGACGGCGATGGTGCGGGAGCCGTAGGGGATCTGCTCCCAGGGGCGGTTCCACTCCATGCGCTCGGCGAGCTGCCAGGGGGTGAGGGGCTCGGCGAGGAGGCTGAGCAGACCGGTGAGGCGGTCCTCGTGGTGGATGAGCAGCTCGCCGACCCGGGAGGCGACGTCGGTGAAGACGTGCTGGTGGGCGGGGAGCACCTCGGCGGGGGCGAGGCGGCCGACGCGCTCCAGGGAGTCGAGGTAGTCGCCGAGCGGGTCGGTGACGGTGGCGTCGTCGGGGTCCTCGTACAGGCCGATGTGCGGGGTGATGCCGGGGAGCAGGTGGTCGCCGGAGAACAGCCGTCCGTGGCCCGGGAGTCGGGCGGGGTGCTGCTCCTCCAGGTGGAGGCAGACATGGCCCGGGGTGTGACCCGGGGTCCAGATGGCGCGCAGGCGGCGGCCCGGGAGGTCGAGCAGTTCGCCGGGGACGATCTCCCGGTCCGGGAGGGCGGGGGAGAGGCCGGGCAGGGTGCTGGGGCGGGCGGCGCGCAGGGGGGCCACATGGCTCTCGGGGGCGCCGGCGGCGGTGAGTTTGGCGGTCATGTAGGCGAACCACCGCCCGGGGCCGGTGGAGCGGGCCCGCCGCACGAGGGCCGCGTCGGCCGCGTGCATCGCGATCCACGCGCCGGACGCCTCACGGACGCGGCCCGACAGGCCGTGGTGGTCGGGGTGGTGGTGGGTGATGACGACACCGTGGATCTCGCCCGGCGCCGTGCCGCAGGCGGTCAGTCCCTCGGCGAGGGTGTCCCAGGAGGCCGGGTCGTCCCAGCCGGTGTCGACGAGGACCGGGCCGCGGTCGGTGTCGACGACGTAGACGAGGGTGTGGCCGAGGGGGTTGTCCGGGATGGGGACCTCGATGGACCGTACGCCGCCGCCGTGGTCGTGCACCTGCGTCATGGGCTCCCCAATCGCCGCGTTCCGGCAACTATAACTAGAACGAGTTTCGATGGGAGCCCGAGCCGACCTTCCCGTCGGGCGTCCGGTGCGTGGACTCCGGCGAACGGAACTGGTATCAGTCTTCGTATCCGAGAATCTGATGGATCGTCAGAGAGTGGCCGCAACGGCCCCGGGAGGCAGTCGCCATGACCGAGCTCGTGGAACACGGACAGCTGTTCATCGGCGGGGAGTTGACCGACCCCCTGGGCAAGGACGTCATCGAGGTGATCTCCCCGCACACCGAGGAGGTCATCGGACGGGTCCCGCACGCCTCGACCGCGGACGTGGACCGGGCGGTCGCCGCCGCCCGCCGCGCCTTCGACCAGGGGCCCTGGCCCCGGATGACCCTCGACGAGCGGATCGGGGTCGTCACCCGCATCAAGGACGCCATCGCCGTACGGCACGAGGAGATCGCCCGCGTGATCTCCTCCGAGAACGGGTCGCCGTACTCCTGGAGCGTCCTCGCGCAGGCCCTCGGCGCGATGATGGTGTGGGACGCGGCGATCACGGTCGCGCGCGGCTTCACCTACGAGGAGCAGCGCGCCGGCGTCCTCGGCCGGATCCTCGTGCGGCGCGAACCCGTCGGGGTGGTGGCGGCCGTGGTGCCGTGGAACGTCCCGCAGTTCGTGGCCGCCGCCAAGCTGGCGCCCGCGCTGCTCACCGGCTGCACGGTCGTGCTCAAGCCGTCGCCGGAGTCGCCGCTGGACGCGTACATCCTCGGCGAGATCGCCCGCGAGGCGGGCCTGCCCGAGGGCGTGCTCTCCATCCTCCCGGCGGACCGCGAGGTGAGCGAGTACCTGGTCGGGCACCCCGGCGTCGACAAGGTCTCCTTCACGGGCTCGGTCGCGGCCGGCCGCCGCGTGATGGAGGTCGCCTCCCGCAACCTCACCCGCGTCACCCTGGAGCTGGGCGGCAAGTCGGCCGCGGTGGTCCTGCCGGACGCCGACCTCGCCACCGCCGTCCCCGGCATCGTCTCGGCGGCCTGGATGAACAACGGGCAGGCGTGCGTGGCCCAGACCCGCATCCTGCTGCCCCGCTCCCGCTACGACGAGTTCGCCGACGCCTTCGCCCAGGCCGCCGGCGCGCTGGTGGTCGGCGATCCGCTGGACCCGGCGACCCAGGTCGGCCCGCTGGTGGCCAGGCGCCAGCAGCAGCGCAACCTCGACTACATCCGCATCGGCCAGGAGGAGGGCGCGAAGATCCTGACCGGCGGCGGCCGGCCGCCGGGCCTGGACCGCGGCTGGTACGTCGAGCCGACCCTCTTCGGCGACGTGGACAACTCCATGCGGATCGCCCGCGAGGAGATCTTCGGCCCGGTGATCTGCCTGCTCCCCTACGGCGAGGAGTCCGAGGCCGTGCAGACCGCGAACGACTCCGACTACGGGCTCAGCGGCAGCGTGTGGACGGCCGACGTCGAGCACGGCATCGAGGTCGCCCGCCAGGTCCGTACCGGCACGTACTCCGTGAACACCTTCAGCCTCGACATGCTCGGCCCCTTCGGCGGCTACAAGAACTCCGGCCTGGGCAGGGAGTTCGGGCCCGAGGGGTACGGCGAGTTCCTGGAACACAAGATGATCCACCTCCCGGCCGGCTGGGAGGGCTGAGCGATGGGGGTACCTCCCGCGCGAGCGCGGCCGGGCGTGGGGGCGGGCGACCGCTGGCAGGTCGAGGTCGACCGCTCCCTCTGCATCGGCTCGGCCCAGTGCGTCCACCACGCCCCGGACGGCTTCCGCCTGGACACCGCCCGTCAGTCCCACCCGGTCGAGCCGGAGCCCGGCGCCAGCGAGAAGGTCCTCGCGGCGGCGGAGAGCTGCCCGGTGGAGGCCATCATGATCTCGCTGCTGGGGAGCGGGGAGGCGGTGTTTCCGCCCGAGGAGTGAGCCTCGGGCGGGAGGTGCGGGTGAGCCTCAGCGCCAGGAGGCGATCGTCCGGGCGACGTCTCGCAGGTCGGCTTCCTGGGCGCGGATGGCGCCGGCCAGTAGGTGCACGTCCGCGGCCTTCGGGTCGATCGGGTCGCCCGATGCCTCCATGTACAGCGCGGCGCAGGCCCAGCCGATGACGGCGTTGTAGTCGGCGAACGGGTGGAGCAGCAGGGCTGTGTGGAAGAACGTGGCCGCCCGGGCGGCTGGCTCCTCGTAGAAGAGCTGGCCGTGAGGTTGCTCGAACAGGTGCCGCTTGGCCATGGCGTCGAGCGCTCCCCAGTCGGAAATGGGGGTGTTGACAGGGGAAACGCGAGTCTGGACCTCGAGGATCCAGCCGGCGTCGACCTGGATGACCGGACTCAACGCTGGCCCTCCGGCATGTCCTTGAAGACGTCCAGCGCGAAGGCGACGGCCGTGTCGACGTTCTTCAGGAATGCCGCCCGCTGGGCGTCCGCGAGGATGATGTCGTGGGCGTGGGCTCGCATGGACTTGCCCAGCGAGGCGGCGTGCGCCTTGGCCTCGGCCAGTTCTTCCTCGGTGAACTCCACTGTGATCATCGGCATGCGGTCATGCTAGCAGCGCTGAAATCGATGGTAGTAGCAACTGTCAATCGTCGGTTGACGTCAGGTCGATCAGCCGGCACACCGTCTCGATGTCGATCTTCACCTGGGCGATCGAGGCGCGCCCCGAGAGCCAGGTGATCAGGGCCGAGTGCCAGGTGTGCTCGATGACGCGGACCGCGGAGAGCTGCTCGGGGGTGGGGTCGTCCAGGCCCATGGCGTCCAGGATGATCACCGTGGTCTGGCGGGAGACCTGGTCGACCTCGGGAGAGACGCTGCGGTCCGCGAAGGTCAGGGCGCGGACCATCGCGTCCGCGAGATGCGGCTCGCGCTGGAGCGCGCGGAAGGCCCGCATCAGCGTCTCGGCCACCCGCTCGGCCGCCGTGTCGCCGCTCGGCGGCTTCTTGCGCAGCGTGCCGTGCATGTGCTGCAACTGGTCCTGCATGGTGGCCACCAGCAGATGCACCTTGGACGGGAAGTAGCGGTACAGCGTGCCGAGCGCGACCTGCGAGGACTCCGCCACCTCACGCATCTGCACCGCGTCGAACCCGCCCCGGCTGGCCAACTGGGCACTGGCGTGCAGGATGCGGCGCCGGCGCGCCTCCTGGCGCTCGGTGAGCGACGCCGAGGCCGTTCGCGCGGTACTGGCTTCCACCTTGGCCACCTTGGCTTGCGCGGGCATGGATCTCGTTCCGTGACGGTCGGTGAGGGCTGGTGATCACACAGCATGGCAGGGCCCCCGCCGTGGCGTGAATCACCTGATCCACTGCTCACGGTGCCCCTACCTGCCGGTAGATTCAGAGCCTCCTGAACGATCAAGTCTGAAACTTGTTCTAGATTAGCGTCCCGGCGTAATCTCGCGGGACAGTGCAGGCAGAAGGGGGCTCAGAGTGACCGCTGAGGCCAGTCAGGCGGGGTCCCCGGACGACCTCGCCGCAGACGGCGAGCGACCGCTCCGCATCGCACTCCTCACCTACAAGGGAAACCCGTTCTGCGGCGGCCAGGGCGTCTACGTCCGGCATCTCTCGCGTGAACTCGCCCGCCTCGGCCACCGGGTGGAGGTGATCGGCTCCCAGCCCTACCCCGTCCTCGACGAGGGCTACGACGGCCTGAGCCTCACCGAACTGCCCAGCCTCGACCTCTACCGGCAGCCGGACCCCTTCCGCACGCCGGGCCGCGGCGAGTACCGCGACTGGATCGACGCGCTGGAGGTCGCCACCATGTGGACCGGCGGCTTCCCCGAGCCGCTGACCTTCTCGCTCCGCGCCCGCCGCGAACTGCGCGCCCGCCGAGGCGACTTCGACGTCGTGCACGACAACCAGACGCTGGGTTACGGCCTGTTGGGCGACGTCGGCGCGCCGCTGGTCACCACCATCCACCACCCCATCACCGTGGACCGCAAGCTGGACCTGGAGGCGGCGTCGGGCCGCCGGCGCAGGCTGTCCGTGCGGCGCTGGTACGCCTTCACGCGGATGCAGAAGCGCGTCGCGCGCCGCCTGCCGTCGGTGCTCACCGTCTCCGGCACGTCCCGGCAGGAGATCATCGACCACCTGGGTGTACGTCAGGACCGCGTCCACGTCGTCCACATCGGCGCCGACACCGACCTCTTCTCGCCGGATCCCTCGGTCGCGCGGCTGCCGGGCCGGATCGTGACGACGTCCAGCGCCGACGTGCCGCTCAAGGGCCTGGTCCACCTCGTCGAGGCGCTCGCCAAGGTCCGCACCGAGCACTCCGACGCCCACCTCGTCGTCGTCGGCAAGCGGCCCGTGAAGGGGCCGGTCGCGCGGGCGATCGAGCGCTACGGCCTCGAAGGCGCCGTCGAGTTCGTGAAGGGCATCTCGGACGCCGAACTCGTCGACCTGGTGCGCTCGGCCGAGGTCGCCTGCGTGCCGTCCCTGTACGAGGGCTTCTCGCTGCCCGCCGCCGAGGCCATGGCGACCGGGACGCCCCTGGTGGCCACGACCGGCGGGGCGATCCCGGAGGTCGCCGGCCGGGACGGCGAGACCTGCCTCGCGGTACCGACCGGGGACGCCGGGGCGCTGGCGGCGGCACTGAGCCGACTGCTGGCCGACCCGCAGCTTCGGGCACGGCTCGGCGCGGCCGGACGCCGGCGGGTGCTGGAGCGGTTCACCTGGGCCCGGGCCGCCGAGGGCACGGTGGCCAGGTACCGGGAGGCGATCGCCGGGGCCGCGGGCGCCTCCGCCGCCCCCGCGCAGGACGCCCCCGCGACCCCGGCGCAGGAGCACCCGCAGACCCGGGCGCAGGGCGCGGCGGACGCCGCCGCCGCACACGTGACAGACGTCGATTCCAACCGCGAAAGCAGGGCCACGTGCTGACCGTCGACTTCTCCCGGTTCCCGCTCGCCCCGGGCGACCGTGTCCTGGACCTCGGATGCGGTGCCGGCCGGCACGCGTTCGAGTGCTATCGACGGGGTGCCCAGGTCGTGGCCCTTGACCAGAACGGCGAGGAGATCCGCGAGGTCGCGAAGTGGTTCGCGGCGATGAAGGAGGCCGGCGAGGCCCCGGCCGGCGCCACCGCGACCGCGATGGAGGGCGACGCGCTCGCGCTGCCCTTCCCCGACGAGTCCTTCGACGTCGTCATCATCTCCGAGGTGATGGAGCACATCCCCGACGACAAGGGCGTGCTCGCGGAGATGGTCCGGGTGCTCAGGCCCGGCGGCCGCATCGCCGTCACCGTCCCGCGCTACGGCCCCGAGAAGGTCTGCTGGGCGCTGTCCGACGCCTACCACGAGGTCGAGGGCGGCCACATCCGCATCTACCGCGCCGACGAACTCCTCGCCAAGATGCGGGAGTCCGGCCTGCGCCCCTACGGCAGCCACCACGCGCACGCGCTGCACTCGCCGTACTGGTGGCTGAAGTGCGCGTTCGGTGTCGACAACGACCGCGCCCTGCCGGTGCGGGCGTACCACAAGCTGCTGGTCTGGGACATCATGAAGAAGCCTCTGGCGACCCGGGTCGCCGAGCAGGCGCTGAACCCGCTGATAGGCAAGAGCTTCGTGGCGTACGCGACCAAGCCGCACCTGCCGGCACTGGCCGGGTCCCCCGAGGCGGCCACCAAGTGACCACGCCCCGGACAGAACACCTCGTCCTGCCCGGGGTCCTCACCGCCGAGCAGGCCGCCGCGACCGTCCGCGGCATCCTCGCCGTGCAGCGGGAGGACGGCGCCATCCCGTGGTTCCGGGGCCACCATCTCGACCCGTGGGACCACACCGAGGCCGCCATGGCGCTGGACGCGGCGGGCGAGCACGAGGCCGCCGAGCGGGCCTACGACTGGCTGGCGAGGCACCAGAACGCGGACGGCTCCTGGTACGCGGCCTACGCCGACGGCGACTTCGCCGACGTCACCGACCGGAGCCGCGAGACGAACTTCGTCGCGTACATAGCCGTCGGCGTCTGGCACCACTACCTGTCGACCGGCGACGACACGTTCCTGGACCGGCTGTGGCCGGCGGTGTTCGCGGCGACCGAGTTCGTGCTGCGGCTGCAGCAGCCCGGCGGGCAGATCGGCTGGAAGCGGGAGGACGACGGCACGGACACCGCGGACGCCCTGCTGACCGGTTCGTCCTCCGTGCATCACGCGCTGCGCTGTGCCCTCGCCATCGCGGAACAGCGTGAAGAGCCGCAGCCGGACTGGGAGTTGGCGGCGGGTGCGCTGCGGCACGCGATCCGCAGGCACCCCGAGCGGTTCCTCGACAAGGACCGCTACTCGATGGACTGGTACTACCCGGTGCTCGGCGGCGCGTTGACGGGCGCGGAGGCCAAGTCCCGTATCGAGGAGGGCTGGGACCGCTTCGTCGTCCCGGGTTTCGGCGTGCGCTGCGTGGTTCCCAACGCGTGGGTGACCGGCGGGGAGTCGGCCGAACTGGCGCTGGCCCTGTGGGCGGTGGGGGAGTCCGACCGGGCCCTGGAGATCCTCCAGGCGATCCAGCACCTGCGCGACGCGGAGAGCGGCCTGTACTGGACGGGCTACGTCTTCGACGACGAGGCCCTGTGGCCCCTCGAACTGACCACGTGGACGGCGGGTTCGCTGCTGCTCGCGGTCGCCGCCCTCGGCGGCCACGAGGCGACCTGCACGGTGTTCGGCGGCGACCGGCTGCCGCGCGGCCTGGACCCGGACTGCTGCGGCTGAGCGCCCGGGGGGAGGCGCTCAGCCGCAGCGGCCGGCGGCCGTCACGCGGCGGCCATCGGTGAGGGTCCTGCGGTCCGGCCCCCCGACGGTCGTCGAGGGGTGGCCGGCGTTCCCGGTCAGTGGCGGTGCATCCGGTTGGCGATGGCGTGGCCGATGAACAGGTAGACCACGGCCGCCAGACCGTAACCCGCCACGACCCGCGCCCAGGCCTCGTCGAAGGTGAACAGGTCACGCGACCAGCCGGCCAGCCAGGCTGCCGCGTCGTGGACGAACTGCACCAGGTCGTTGGCCCGGTTGGCGTCCAGCAGATACATCAGGATCCACAGTCCGAGGATCACGGCCATGATGTCCGCGACGACCGCGATCACCGTGCCTGCGGAGTTGGAGCCGCTGCGATAAGGGGACATGCCTTTCGGATGGCCCCGAATCCCTGTTTGAAACCGGGAGTGTTCCTCCTCCCGTCCACACGTTCTCACCCGTTCCCACGTAGTGCCTTCACCCGGGGAGACGACCGCCCCGTGTCCTTTGCCGCCGGCCGCTCAGGAGTTGAGCTCGGCGAGCACCCGCAGGGTGTGCGGGTCGGGAGACAGGGCGAGCAGGTCGGTGACCGGCCCCTTGCGCCACAACTCCAGCCGCTCCGCGATGCGTTCGCGCGGACCTACGAGGGAGATCTCGTCGGCGAACGCGTCCGGCACCGCGAGCACGGCCTCCTCCCGGCGGCCCTCCAGGAACAGCCGCTGCACCCGGCGCGCCTCCTCCTCGTACCCCATCCGGGCCATCAGGTCGGCGTGGAAGTTGCGCGCCGCGTGCCCCATGCCGCCGATGTAGAAGCCGAGCATGGCCTTGACGGGCAGCAGACCCTCGGCGACGTCGTCGCAGACGGTGACCCGGGCCATCGGGGCGACGAGGAAGCCGTCCGGCAGGCTGCCCAGGGACGCCGTGTACACCTCGGGCCGGCTCGGCGACCAGTACAACGGCAGCCAGCCGTCGGCGATCCGGGCCGTCTGGGCGACGTTCTTCGGTCCCTCCGCGCCGAGCAGGATCGGCAGGTCCGGACGCAGGGGATGGGTGATCGGCTTCAGCGCCTTGCCGAGCCCGGTGCCGTCCTCGCCGCGGTAGGGGTGCGCGTGGAAGCGGCCGTCCAGCTCGACGGGTCCTTCGCGCCGCAGGACCTGCCGTACGACGTCGACGTACTCCCGGGTCGCGGTCAACGGCGACCTCGGGAACGGGCGGCCGTACCAGCCCTCCACGACCTGCGGGCCCGACAGGCCGAGGCCCAGCCGCATCCGGCCGCCGGACAGGTGGTCCAGGGTCAGCGCGTGCATCGCGGTCGTGGTGGGCGACCGGGCCGCCATCTGCGCGACCGCCGTGCCCAGCCCGATCCGCGAGGTCCGCGCGGCGATCCAGGTCAACGGTGTGAAGGCGTCGGAGCCCCAGGACTCCGCGGTCCACACGGAGTCGTAGCCGAGCCGCTCCGCCTCCAGCGCCAGCGGCACATGGTCCGCGGAGGGGCCGCGCCCCCAGTAACCGAGTGCGAGCCCGAGCCGCATGACGCCTCCACTGGTCTGACGGTAGGTCAGGTACGGGGTGCGGGGCTGCGACTGTACGACAACGGCCCCTCGCCCGGAAGGGAGAGGGGCCGTTCACGAGGCCGCGCGGAACGGGCGCGGGGCTCAGCCGCGCTGGATGCCCGAGGTGTCCTGGAGCACGCCACGACGGCCGTCCTGCGTCTGCGCGACGAGCGCCTGACCGCGCTGCTCGACCGCCAGGTACCAGGTACCGGGGGCGAGTTCGGCGATCGGCGTCGACGAGCCGTCCTCCGCGAACAGCGAGCGCTGCACCGGCACGGCGAACCAGAACGGCGAGAACTCCGGGGCCGGCGGCTGCGCCTGCTGCGGCTGGCCGCCGTAGGGCTGCCCGGCCGGCGGCTGTCCGCCGAACGCCTGCGGCTGCCCGGGCTGTCCCTGCGGCCCCGGCTGCGGGGCACCCGGGTAACCGTAACCACCCTGCGGCTGACCGCCGTAGGGCTGCGGAGCGGCAGGCCGGGGGGCGGGGACGAGGGGGGCCTGGAGGGCGGGGACGAGCGGGGTGGCGACGGCGGCCGCCGCCATGATCAGGGTGGCGATCAGCAGGAGGATCAGGCCGACCCCGGCGTCCAGGGTGTCGCTCGCGCCGTCGAAGTTGTTCGTCGCGCTGGCCGGGTCGAAGACGTTGCCGAGCGCGCTCCACGCTGCGAAGACCGTGAACGCGACGCCGAACTGGCCGAGGTCGAGGCCGGCCACCTTCGGCACCTGCGGCAGGCCGCGGGAGACGACGACGAGCGCGCCACCGATGAGGCCGGCGAGTACCACGCTCAGGAGGATCGGACCGCTCGCCCAAGCGCTGGGGAAGTCGAGTCCGTCCGGGACCCCGTCGGCCGAGTAGATGTCGAGGAACGACGCGATCAGGAGCAATACCGCTGCTCCGATCACCACGCCGTCGCCTCGAGTGAGGGAGCGGATATTCACTTCAGGTCCTTCGTCAGTCGTCTCGTCGTCGGCACAGCTGGAGGCGTCGCTGTCACCATGTCGCCGTGAGGCCCCCATGTGAAGCGCGGGGTAGGCCCCTTATCGCACGGACGACCCTATCGTCCGCACGATCACGCCGTAAGCCGGGATCAGCGCGTGGACCACTACCCGCGCAGGAAACTCACGATTCCCTCAGAGATCCCCTGCGCCGCCTTCTGCCGCCAGGCACCACTGGTCAGCAGTGCCGCGTCCTTGCTATCGCGCATGTTGCCGCACTCGATGAACACCTTCGGAACCGTTGACAGATTGAGACCGCCGAGGTCCTTCCGCGTGACGAGACCGGTGCCGTCGCCGACGTAGTTGGAGGGCGCGCTGCCCGTGACGCGGACGAAGCTGCCGGCGACGCGCTCGCCGAGGTCGCGGGAGGGCGCGACGATCGAGCGGGTGTCCGCGCCGCCCGCGTCCAGCGAGCCGGGGAGGATCACGTGGAAACCGCGGTCGCCCGCCGCCGCACCGTCGGCGTGCACCGACACGACGGCGTCCGCGTGTGCCTTGTTGCCGATGCGGGCCCGCTCGTCCACGCACGGTCCGTACGCGCGGTCGCCGTCCTGTGTCAGCTTCACCGTGGCCCCCTGCCGTTTCAGCAGGGTCCGCATCCGGTGCGCCACGTCGAGCGTGAACCGGGCTTCGCTGTAACCGGAGTTGGTGGAGGTGCCGGTGGTGTCGCACTCCTTCCGGTTGGTGCCGATGTCCACCTTGCGGTTGATCTCGGCCGTGTGCCGGAAGTTGTCGGTGTTGTGGCCGGGATCGATGACGACGACCATCCCCCTGAGGGGACCCGGGCCACCGGGAGCGGAGGACTTCGGCGCGGGGGACGCCGGCTTCGGGGAGGCGGCGGACGTCGCGGACCCGCTCGGCCGCCCGTCGCCACCGCCCTTGGCGTCGGCGCCGGGGGTGCCGGACGTGCCGGGCGCCCCGGCGGAGCTGCCGGGGTCCGTGCCCGAGCCGTCCCGTGCGTCGTACACCACCCACCCGATCAACGCCCCCGGCACCAGGACCGCGAGGGCGAGGGCCAGCGGGCGGAGCCGGGAACGGCGGGGCTGGGGAGGATCGAAGTCCGGGCCTGCGTACGACACGTCAGCGACTCTAACCGCGCCCTCGGATCCCCGCCCCCGTTCGCCGCAGCACGCGCAGCGAGTCGGTCGCCGAGACCTCGGTGAACGCGCCGGAGTCCAGGGCGCGGAGGTAGACACGGTAGGGGGCCTGACCGGTGAACTCGTCCACCGGGTCCGGGAAGACGTCGTGGATGACGAGGAGGCCGCCGTCGGCCACGTGCGGTGCCCAGCCCTCGTAGTCGGCGGTGGCGTGCTCGTCGGTGTGGCCGCCGTCGACGAAGACGAGCCCGAGCGGGGTGCCCCACACCCGCGCCACCTGCGGCGAGCGCCCGACCAGAGCGACCACGTGCTCCTCCAGGCCCGCCGCGTGCAGCGTGCGGCGGAAGGTGGGCAGCGTGTCCATCAGGCCGAGGGCGGGGTCGACCGTCTCCGGGTCGTGGTACTCCCAGCCGGGCTGCTGCTCCTCGCTGCCGCGATGGTGGTCGACGGTGAGGGCGGTGACGCCGGCCGCGCGGGCCGCGTCGGCGAGCAGGACGGTGGAGCGCCCGCAGTAGGTGCCGACCTCCAGCAGCGGCAGCCCGAGCGCGCCGGCCTCGACGGCCGCCGCGTACAGCGCGAGCCCCTCACCGGCGGGCATGAACCCCTTCGCCGCCTCGAACGCGGCCATGATCTCCGGTGCGGGTGCCGCGGGCATGCGGGTCCTCTCGGTCGTACGCGCGCGGGTGCGGGCGTGGGGGGGCAGGTGTCCGGCGCCCATGCTGCCGCACCCCCGGCCGCCGGGGCGACAGGGGGTGCGGGTCGCGGGGACGCCGAGGTCACCGGGCGGGTGCGCCCGGGTCGCCCGACGGACGCGTCAGGCGGAGACGGTCTCGCTCGGCAGGGACAGGTCCACGTCGACCGGCTTGTCGTCGCCGGCGTGGGTGGCCGCCGAGGCGAGCGGGGAGTGGCCGGTGGCCTTTGCGGCCAGGACGTAGGGGCCCTGCGCGGGCACGGCGAGCGCGTAGCTGCCGTCCTCCGCGGAGAGCGTCGCGCCCGCCTGGCGGCCGCGGCGGTCGATCAGGGTGACGTTGGCGCGGGCGACCGGAGAGCCGCCGGCGTCCAGGACCCGGCCGCGGAAGCCCCCCCCGGTCTCGGCCTCGCCCGAGGACGTCAGCGCGGACGCGCGCTCCAGGGCGGCGTCCTCCTCGCTGCTGGCGCGCAGCTGAGGCCGGGTCGCCGGACGGGTGCGGGGCAGCAGCAGCGCCATCAGCAGTCCGACGGCGACCGCGCCCGTCGCGATCAGGAAGGAGACCCGGAAGCCGTGCATGGTCGGGATCGCGACGCCGTTCACGTGGTTCGCGGTGTTGGCCAGCACCATGCCGATGACGGCGCTGGAGACCGACGTGCCGATGGAACGCATCAGGGTGTTGAGGCCGTTGGCGGCGCCGGTCTCCGAGGCCGGGACCGCGCCGACGATCAGCGCGGGCAGCGAGGAGTACGCGAGGCCGATGCCCGCGCCGAGGACCACCGCGATGACCAGGCTCTGCCAGGCGGCGCTCATCAGGCCGAGGCCGGCGCCGTAGCCGATGGCGATGATCAGCATGCCCAGGATCAGGGTGACCTTGGGGCCGTACTTCGCCGACAGCCGGGCGTAGACGGGCGCCGTGAACATCATCGTCAGGCCGAGCGGTGCCACGAGCAGGCCCGCGGAGACCATCGACTGGCCGAGGCCGTAGCCGGTCGACGTGGGCAGCTGGAGCAGCTGCGGCAGGACGAGCGAGACGACGTAGAAGGAGACGCCGACCATGATCGAGGCGAGGTTGGTGAAGAGCACCGCGGGCCGGGCCGTGGTGCGCAGGTCCACCAGCGGGGCCTTGATCCGCAGCTCCATCACGCCCCACAGGACGAGGACGACCGCGGCGGCGCCGAACAGGCCGAGCGTGGTGCCGGAGGTCCAGCCCCAGTCGCTGCCCTTGGTGATCGGCAGCAGGAAGAGCACGAGGCCGGCGGACAGGCCGACCGCCCCGAGGGCGTCGAAGGTGCCCTCGGCGCGCATCGGGGACTCCGGGACGACCAGGAGGGTCAGGACGATGGAGAGGATGCCGAGGCCGGCGGCGCCGTAGAACAGGGCATGCCAGTCGGCGTGCTGCGCGATCAGCGCGGCGAGCGGCAGGGCGAGGCCGCCGCCGACGCCGATGGAGGAGCTCATCAGGGCCATCGCCGAGCCGAGCTTCTCGCGCGGCAGCATGTCCCGCATCAGGCCGATGCCGAGCGGGATGGCGCCCATCGCGAAGCCCTGGAGCGTACGGCCGGCGATCATCGGGAGCAGGGTGCTGGTGAACGCGCTGACCAGCGCGCCGACCACCATCACCGAGAGGCTGGCTATCAGCATGCGGCGCTTGCCGTAGAGGTCGCCGAGGCGCCCCATGATCGGCGTGGCCACCGCACCGGAGAGCAGGGTCGAGGTCAGGACCCAGGTGGCGTTGCTCGGTGCGGTGTCCAGCAGCTGCGGCAGGTCCTTGATCACCGGGACGAGCAGGGTCTGCATCACCGCGACGACGATGCCCGCGAAGGCGAGCACCGGGACGACGGTCCCGCTCGCTCTGCCGGTGGGACGTTCGGTCGGCGTGTGCATCATGGGTGGGGGCCTCCAGGCCGGGGATCACAGGAGATCGAGGGAACGTGGGCATCCGTGCGGGATACGTGCAAGCTGAACCCGTGCGCCCGGGCAACTATTCCGATGCTTTGGCATACTAACGATTTCTTTATCTTCTCTTGGGGAAAGGGCTCTCACCTGCGCGGCCGCTTACCGCCGGTAGCCGCCCGCCGGACCGGCCCGAGGTCCTACGCCCACATCCCGATGCAAGGAGCGTCGGCGGGTTGAGAGCATGACCCCCATGCTCGAAGCCGCCGACGTCACCCGCACGCCCCGCCGCCTCGCGCCCCCCACCTGGCTGGTGGTGGCGCTCGCCTGCGCCGGACAGTTCCTCGTCGTGCTCGACATCTCCGTCGTGAACGTCGCCCTGCCCTCGATGCGGACCGGCCTCGACATGAGCGCGTCCGGGCTCCAGTGGGTGGTGAACGCCTACGCCATCGCCTTCGCCGGGTTCATGCTGCTCGGCGGCCGGGCCGGTGACCTCTACGGCCGCAAGCGGATGTTCCTGGTCGGCCTCGGCCTCCTGGCTTCGCTCGGCGGCGGGCTCGCCCAGGAGGGCTGGCAGCTGCTGCTCGCCCGGGCCGTGCAGGGACTCGGCGCGGCGGTCCTCGCCCCCTCCACCCTGACCATCCTCACCTCCGCGGTACCGGAGGGCCCGGCCCGCGCCCGGGCCATCGCGACCTGGACGGCGGTCGGCGCGGGCGGCGGCGCGGCGGGCGGCCTGGTCGGCGGGGCGCTGGTCGAGGGCCTGTCGTGGCGGTGGGTGCTGCTGATCAACGTGCCCGTCGGCGCGGTGGTGCTGGCCGGCTCGGCGAGGTGGCTCGCGGAGAGCCGCGCGGGCGACCGGCGGCGGCTCGACCTGCCGGGCGCCCTGCTGGTCACGGCGGGACTGGCCACCCTCGCCTACGGCATCTCCCAGACCGCGGCCGAGGGCTGGACGGCCGCGGCCACCCTGGTGCCGCTGTGCGCCGGACCGGCGCTGATCGCCCTCTTCCTCCTCGTCGAGACCCGTACGGCGGCTCCGCTGATGCCCCTCGGAGTGCTGCGGGTGCGGGCGGTGGCGTCGGCGAACGTCTCGATGTTCCTGTGCGGCTCCGCGATGTTCAGCATGTGGTACTTCATGACGCTCTACAGCCAGAACGTCCTCGGCTACTCACCGCTCGACGCCGGACTCGCCCTGGTGCCCAGCTCCCTGGCCGTGGTCCTGGGCTCCAAGCTCGCGCCCAGGTTCCTGCCGGTGGCCGGCGCGCGCACGCTGGCGGCGCTCGGGACGCTGGTCGCGGCCGTCGGGTTCGCCTGGCAGTCGAGGATGACCGCGGACGGCGGCTACCTGACCACGATCATGTTCCCCGGAATCCTGATGATGCTGGGCGCCGGGCTCGCGGCGACCCCGCTGGCCGCCCTGGCCACCTCGGGCGCCGCGCCGGGGGAGGCCGGCCTGGTGTCCGGGCTGGTCAACACCTCCCGCACGATGGGCGGTTCACTCGGACTCGCCGTCCTCTCCACGATCGCGGCGACGCGCTCCGCCGGCAGCGACAGCCCCGAGTCCCTCACCGAGGGCTACGCGCTGGCGTTCCGCACGGGGGCCGGCCTGCTGCTGGGCGGAGTGGTGCTGATGCTGTTGTGGCTGCCGAGGAAGGTCTCCTCGACCTGAGGCGTTGGCGACCCGAGGATTCGCGCGACGGGCGGAGGTGGCGGGCCGGTGCCGGAGGGTGCGGGTGCCGGGCTGGTGGCGGTGGTGTGCCGGTGGGGGTGCCGTGCCGGTGGCCGCGGTGACGTCGGCGACGGTGGGTGGACGGGTGGACGGCTGGCCCGAGGTCAGAGCCACCCCTGCTGGCGGGCCTCCCGCATCGCCTCCATGCGGTTGCGGGTGCCCGTCTTGCCGATCGCGGAGGACAGGTAGTTGCGGACCGTGGACTCCGACAGGTGGACCCGGGCCGCGATGTCGGCGACCGTCGCGCCGTCCGCCGACGCCTTCAGCACGTCGCACTCACGGACCGTGAGAGGGCTCGGACCCGCGCTGAGCGCGGCCGCCGCGAGCGCCGGGTCGATCACCGTCTCCCCGGCCAGCACCCGCCGTACGCAGGCGGCCAGTTCCTCCACCGGGCCGTCCTTGACCAGGAAACCGGCGGCGCCCGCCTCCATCGCCCGGCGAAGGTAGCCGGGTCGCCCGAACGTGGTCAGGATCAGGACCCGGCAGTCGGGGACCTCCTCGCGCAGGTCGGCCGCCGCGTCCAGACCGCTCCTGCCCGGCAGTTCGATGTCGAGGAGAGCGACGTCCGGGCGGTGCAGCAGCGCCGCGTCCACGATGGCGTCCCCCGCCGCGACCTGGGCCACGACCTCGATGTCCGGCTCCATGCCGAGCAGCAGCGCCAACGCGCCGCGCATCATCCCCTGGTCCTCCGCGAGCAGCACCCTGATGGACTTGGCGGGCCGGTGATCCCGGGGCATCTCGTCGTTCACGGCGCAAGGGTAGGCCGCGGGACGGCCCGGCGCCGGGCAGGACGGGCAACCCGCCCCGTCCCGCTCACACCGGCTGCCTGAGACCGCCCCCGACGGCCGGCTCATCCGGGCTCGTGAGACCCGCCACGTCCGTCGGCTCTGCCGAGGCCGCCACGTCCGTCGGCTCTGCCGAGGCCGCCACGTCCGTCGGCTCTGCCGAGGCCGCCACGTCCGTCGGCTCTGCCGAGGCCGCCACGTCCGTCT